>NZ_CP079818.1:2100000-2284668 GCF_019334725.1 Neisseria perflava
GGCATGGCTGAAATTATCCAAATTCACCGCAATGTATTGGACGGAAAAGCCACATGGGAAGATGTCCGCCCCGAGTTGGAACGACTGACTACCGGAACACTGGTTGACGGCTATTGGCGCGGTCAGCCCGGTATTGAAACCGTGAAGGAGGCATATTATGGCGCTGCCTGAAATCATATTACCCAAATGGATGGCGAAAATCGGTACCAAACTTCCCGGCAAACCTCCGCGCTTTGTTTTAGTCTCCGTATTGAATACCATGCTGAAAAAAGGTTTACTGCCTGCCGATATGGAACTTTTTGCCGGAAGAAAATTCGAAATCGAAGTTTTGGATGCCGGCATTAAAGTGCGGTTTAGTGCCAATACGGAAAAATTCCTGGATGACAACTTCAGCGGTACCCCCGATCTGAGGCTGGCCGCCAACGGTATAGACTTCATGCGCATGATGATGCGCGAGGAAGATCCCGATACCTTATTTTTCAACCGTAAATTGCAAATTGAAGGCGATACGGAATTGGGATTAATTACCAAAAACTTACTCGACAGTGTCGAGTGGCCTTTCAGCGAATGGTTCCTGAAACGCAGTACATCCACTTTGGATTGATTAATTTTGGTTGAAACAAGAACAAAGGCCGTCTGAATGTTTCAGACGGCCTTATATATTTAGTCTCTTTAATATGTCTTTTCTTATCGGCTTTATCAAATATAAAAAAGCGTACCTTTCTAGGTACGCTTTTTTTCAATCTGACTCAAAATTAGAATTTCGCGCCAGACTCGTTTGCCATAAAGTCTACAGCTGCTTTAACTTCATCATCGCTCAGGCTGCCATTACCGCCTTTAGCCGGCATAGAATTAAAGCCTTCGATAGCATGTTTGTGCAGAGTGTCTTTACCTTGTTTGATGCGAGGAGCCCAGTCTTCTTTTTTACCTACGACAGGAGCACCTGGAATCATACCGCCATGACATGTTTTACAGTTGGCTTCAAAAACAGCTTTGCCATCTACCTTAACCGGAGCCGCTTCTGCTTTTTCAGCAGGTTTGGCTTCAGCAGCCGGAGCAGCTTTAGCATCTGAAGCAGCTTTATCGGCAGCAGGAGCTGAAGCAGCCGCCGGAGCAGAAGCATCGGCAGGTTGAGCTGCAGGAGCAGGCTCGGCTTTTTTAGCAGGAGCTTTTTTACCGTCTTTGTTGGATAAACCCCAAACATAGGCGGTCATGATGTGCAGCTTGTCTTTGTCGAGGAAGTGACCCCAAGCAGGCATTTGGCTGCTGCGGCCGTTGGTAATGGTTTCGGTAATCGCTTTTTGAGTACCGCCCCACAACCATACATCGTCGGTCAGATTCGGGCCGAGGCCTTGGATACCTTGACCTTTGTCGCCGTGACAAGTGAAACAGTTGGCAGGTGGGCCGCTAAACAGGGCTTTACCGCGTTCTGCACGTTCTTCGTCGTATTGACCTTTAGGTTTAGAAAGAGACATAACATACTGTGTTACGTTTTTCACACCTTCTTCACCCAAAGCAGGACCCCATGCAGGCATGGCGGCAGTACGGCCTTTTTCAATGGTTTCCTGAATTTTCTCAGGATCACCACCCCACAACCAGTCGTCGTCAGTCAGATTTGGGAAGCCTTTAGAGCCTTTGGCATCTGAACCGTGACATTGGATACAGTAGGTATTGAAAAGGTTTTGTGCAATAGCACGGGCTTCAGGATCTTTAGCCACTTTTTCAATCGGCATATTGGAAAATTTAGCATACACTTTACCGTATTGCTGATTGGCTTTGGCAACTTCTTCTTCATATTGACCATGGCTACTCCAGCCCCACAGGCCTTTGTAATCGCCGATACCGGGATACATAATCAGGTAGCCGACGCCAAACAGCCATGTGCAGACATAAAGCCAAAACCACCAACGTGGCAGAGGGTTGTTGTACTCCGAAATACCGTCCCACTCATGACCCGTGGTTTTTACTTCTTCGCCTTTTTTAGGGCGTTTCACAACATTTTGCGAAAGCAGAAGCCAAGCCAGGCCGATGAAGCTGAGCACGACGATAACGGCAATATATATACTCCAGAAACTACTGGTAAATTGGGATGTTGTGTTCATTATTTTGCTCCGTGATCACGGACTGACTGAGCTTGATCGTCCTTTTCAGACGGCCTTTGTTCGTCATTATCGAAAATACTGCTGGCTGCATCATCATAGTTTTTCTTATTGCGTCTATTGAACACAATATAGAGGACTAAAATAAAGCTGATGAATACCCAAACAGTAAAGAGCGAGCGAGCCCAGTTAGCGTCCATGATGTTACCTTACGTTTTTCAATGCCAAGCCCAAGCCTTGCAGGTAGGCGATAACAGCGTCCAGCTCTGATTTATTGGCCAGCATTTCAGGTGCTTTGGCAATTTCTTCATCGCTGTAAGGTGTACCCACTTTACGCAGGGCTTTCATATGCGCCACAGTTGCCTCGGCATCGACTTTATTGCGTGCGAGCCATGGGAATGCAGGCATATTGGACTCCGGCACAACGTCGCGCGGGTTCAGCAGGTGGATGCGGTGCCATTCATCGGAATAACGGCCGCCGACACGAGCCAAATCCGGACCGGTACGTTTAGAACCCCATTGGAACGGATGGTCATAAACAGACTCACCGGCAACGGAGTAGTGGCCGTAACGTTCAGTTTCTGCACGGAATGGACGAATCATTTGAGAGTGGCAGTTGTAGCAGCCTTCGCGTACGTAAATATCACGACCGGCCACTTGCAAGGCGTTGTATGGTTTCACGCCTGGCGCAGGTTCAGTAACTGCCTTGGAGAAGAACAGCGGGACGGCCTCGATCAGAAGGCCGACGCTGACTACAAGCAGGGTGAATACAATCAGTACACCGACTTTTTCTTCAGCTAATTGTTGTAATTTCATTTTGGTAGCCTATCTTTCTTATCATTAGTGGTGCTGAGTTTGAGAAACCGCAGGAATCTCAGCATCAACTGCTTTACCACTGATAGCAGTACGGTAAACGTTATATGCCATGATGCACATACCGCTCAGGTACAGAAGACCGCCGGTGAAACGAATCATGTAGTAAGGCATGGTACGTTTTACAGATTCGACAAAGGAATAAGTCAGTGTGCCGTCTTCGTTCAAAGAACCCCACATCAGGCCTTGCATCACACCGGCAATCCACATCGCGGCGATATACAGAACCACACCGATGGTTGCAATCCAGAAATGCGCTTCAACCAATTTGGTGCTGTACATTTCGTTTTTACCGAAGAGGCGTGGGATCATGTAGTAAACGGAACCGATGGTTACGAAGCCTACCCAACCCAATGCACCGGCATGAACGTGCGCAACAGTCCAGTCAGTATAGTGGCTCAGAGCGTTAACTGTTTTGATAGACATCATCGGGCCTTCGAAGGTAGACATACCGTAGAAGGACAGAGATACGATCAAGAATTTCAAAATCGGGTCGGTACGCAGTTTGTCCCATGCACCAGACAGAGTCATGATACCGTTGATCATACCGCCCCAAGAAGGTGCGAACAGGATCAAAGACAATACCATACCCAAAGATTGAGTCCAGTCAGGCAATGCGGTGTAGTGCAAGTGGTGTGAACCAGCCCACATATAAGTGAAAATCAAAGCCCAGAAGTGAACAACGGACAAGCGGTAAGAGTAAATAGGACGGCCTGCTTGTTTTGGTACGAAATAGTACATCATACCCAAGAAGCCGGCTGTCAGGAAAAAGCCCACCGCATTGTGGCCGTACCACCATTGAACCATCGCATCAATCGCACCTGCGTAAACCGGGTAAGATTTCATCAAACCGGCAGGGATGCTGATATTATTGACGATGTGCAACAGCGCAACGGCCAAGATAAAGCCGCCGTAGAACCAGTTGGCAACGTAAATATGTTTGATTTTACGTTTGGCAATCGTACCGAAGAATACGATGGCGTAGGCAACCCACACCAGCGTAATCAAAATGTCGATAGGCCATTCCAACTCGGCGTATTCTTTACCTTGGGTGTAACCCATAGGCAAGCTGATGGCCGCAGCCACGATAACAGCCTGCCAACCCCAGAAGGTAAATGCAGGCAGCCAACCGCCAAACAGACGGGTATTACATGTACGTTGAACAACGTAGTATGATGTACCGATCAAACCGCAACCGCCGAATGCAAAAATAACCGCATTGGTGTGCAGAGGACGCAGGCGACCGAAGTGGAACCAAGGTCCGATATTGGATAAATCGAGGGCCGGAGCAAAAAGCTGGGCAGCGACGATAACGCCGACCAACATGCCCACAATACCCCAAACTACAGTCATGATGGCGAACTGGCGCACCACTTTGTAGTTATAAGTTTGTGTGTCCATGGAAGTCTCCATAAATTATGGGTATAAAAAATTTTTATCTCACCCCAACCCCTGCATTTACGAAAAGCGCAATACGGCCAAGGCTCAAATTTTTCTAAATTTAACATAGACACCACAACATGCCAAGCAAAATTACATTCCACATTGCATAAAATATTTAGTAAGACATAAATTCATTTCTTTTATAATCAATAAATTATTAAAACATACGCATTAAATCAGACGTGGTATTTTTTCAAGCCCCCTTTTTCATACAGTTTTATTGATATAGATTAAGCCCACCCCTTAAACCCCCTTATTCTTAATAAACTTTAGCAAATTAACCAATAGTTATGATTAATTACAAAATTACTCCCAACTTTCTGTCTCATGAATGGCACATCACCTTATCATTCACTCAAACTGATGATTCAGAAACAGAAATCAGCTTACCCAACTGGGTTCCCGGCAGCTACCTCATCCGTGACTTTGCCCGCCATATCACGCACATCAGCGCGCGCTGCAACGGCAAAGCCCAGCTGCTGACACAAACCAGCAAAAACCATTGGCAAACCCCTGCTCTCAGTGGAGAGTGGGAAATTTACTACACTGTTTACGCATTCGACTTATCAGTTCGCGGCTCGTTCCTCAGCACCGAGCGTGGCTTTTTCGACGGCGCATGCCTATTCTTAAAAGTACACGGACAAGAGGAACAACCGCACCAAGTCGAATTTCCTACCCTGCCACACACATGGCAGATAGCCACAACCCTGCCACAAATTTCGGCGACCACTTTTCAGACGGCCTCATATGCCGAGCTTATTGATCACCCTGTTGAAACAGGCATCATCGAATTCCTCGACTTTGAAGCACAAGGTATTCCCCACCGTATTGCATTAAGCGGTATCTACCCCGATTTCGACCTCACCCGCTTCCTCGCCGATATTCAAAAAATCTGCGAAACCGAGTTGGCGATGTTCCCTTCCCCTGCCCCGTTTACCGAATACCTTTTCCTACTACATCTGGGAGACAACCTCTACGGCGGACTGGAACACATCAGCAGCACCGCCCTACTCGCCGACCGCCACAGTCTGCCATCTTACGATATGGGCGAAGCCGACAAAGCCTATACCGAATTACTCGGTCTATTCTCCCATGAATACTTCCACGCATGGAACGTCAAATCCATCAAACCGGCCGTCTTCGCACCTTACAATCTCGACCAAGAAAACTATACCGAGCAACTTTGGGCATTTGAAGGCATTACCTCCTACTACGACGACCTCTTTCTTGCTAGAAGCAAAACCATCAGCCCCGAAGCCTACCTTACCCTGCTTGCACAAGGCATCACACGCGTACAGCAAACACATGGCCGTCTGAAACAAACACTTGCCCAATCCAGTTTCAGCGCATGGGACAAGTTCTACAAACAAGACGAAAACAGCCCCAACGCCATCGTCAGCTACTATCAAAAAGGCGCACTGGCCGCACTTTGCCTCGACCTCATCATCCGTGAGAAAAGCCAAGGCAAATACACCCTCGACAGCGTGATGCAGCAACACTATCTCGATTGGTGCAACACCCATCAAGGCATACCCGAAAAACACTGGCAATCCCGTTGCCAAGAAATGACCGGTTTAGATTTAGAAACCTTCTTTCAGACGGCCTTATACAGTACCGATGATCTTCCGCTCGCAGAATGCCTGCAAAGCGTAGGTGTCAAACTCGACTTTATTCCCCTACCACGCCAGCACGGCGGAGCATTTGCCACCGAACCCCAATCGGTTGCCCCCGCCAACGATTTGGGCGCACGTTTCAAACAAAACAGCGATCATGCCGTCCTGACTCATGTATTTAATGGCGGTAGCGCAGAAAATGCCGGACTCTGCCCGCAAGATAAAATCATCGCCTTAGGCGGCTATGCCTGCAACGACCTTGCAGCGCAGTGGGGCAAACTGCCTATCGGCACGCGCACCACCATCCATTTCTTCCGCCAAGGCCTATTGCGTGAAACCAGCATCACAGTTCAAGCAGCAGAAGCCAATACTGCCCTGCTGCACATTACCGATCGCCAAAAACTCGAAAACTGGTTGTACAATCATTAAATAAAACTTCAAACGGCCTGCCACTTCCTAGGCCGTCTGAAATCAACATATCCATTTAATATAAAGAAAGGAAAAACTATGCCTATCCGTAAACTGACCGACACCCTCTATATCGCCCCTCAGCTGACCGAAGCCGACGTCCAAGAAGCCGTACGTCTCGACATCAAAACCATCATCTGCAATCGCCCGGACGGCGAAGAAGAAAACCAACCGGCTTTTGCCGAAGTACAAAACTGGTTTAAAGAGGCTGGCATCAACCAATTTTCCCACCAGCCCGTCGTTGCGCCTCAAATCACCGTAGCCGATGTTGCAGCCTTCCAAAATCTGTTGCAACAATCTCCGGCTCCCATTCTTGCCTTCTGCCGCACCGGCACTCGCTGCTCCCTGCTTTGGGGTTATCATCAAGTGCAACACGGCGCATCTGTAGCCGAAGTAGTTGCCGCAGCCGAACAGGCAGGCGTCAACCTCAGTAACTTTGAAGCCCGCCTGCAAGAAGCCAAAGATAAAGGTTTGGCTTAATACTTTATTTATATACTAAGTAGCAGCCTTCAAACCAATCAGGCCGTCTGAAACCCATTTTTCAGACGGCCTAATGACTTTTATTCACAATCAAACCTTATTTTTAATTTATTTCCACTATCCTAAAAATATATTTTCTAAATCAAGCCCGAATTGACCTGTATCAATACCCTAACCCTATTTTCATTTATAATGCCTTTCAATGCTTCAGGGTCAAGCCCGAATCATCCAGTTTTCCTCTATAAGAGCCAGCTCTCTTATTAAATGATTTTTCTTTCCTCTTGATGTGTGTGTGTTTGGGTGTGGCCGAAAGCCACCCCCTTTTTTTTATACCTACCCTCTTTAAGGCCGAGACCTTTGCAAAATTCCCCAAAATCCCCTAAATGTCTTGGTTGGAATTTAGGGAATTTTGGGGAATTTTGCAAAGGTCTCAATATGCCTGTGTTGGACGTGATTTCCGCCGGCGCGAAAGCCGCGCTGACAACGACGCGCAACAATAAAATCGGCATTATCGCCACCAATACGACAGTCAACAGCAATGCTTATGCGCGCGCCATCCATAGGAACAACCCTGATACGCTCGTCCGCACGCAGGCTGCGCCGCTGCTCGTCCCTTTGGTGGAGGAAGGTTGGTTGGAACATGAAGTTACCCGCCTGACCGTATGCGAATACCTCAAACCATTGCTTGCAGACGGCATCGATACGCTGGTGTTGGGCTGCACGCACTTTCCCTTGCTCAAGCCCTTAATCGGTAGGGAGGCGGGTAATGTCGCGTTGGTTGATTCTGCAATTACGACGGCTGAAGAAACAGCACGCGTCCTTGCGCAGGAGGGATTTCTCAATACTGACAACAATAATCCCGACTATCGTTTTTATGTCAGCGATATTCCTTTGAAATTCAGAATGATAGGCGAACGTTTTCTAAGTAGAACGATGGAGCAGATTGAAATGGTGTCTTTGGGTTAGTCAAGGTTTGCTCAAACACCCGCATATCCGGAGTAAGGATGTGCGGGTGTTTTTTGTGAAGGTACGTCAGAAAATGTTTGCAAATTACATTTTAAGTTAATAAAATATAAACTATTATCATTTTTAAAAAAGTTGATATGAAAAATTCACTTATTGCCCAAGCAGCCGGTATCCTGCCTGTGCTGCTGCTTTCTGCCTGCGCGGGTGGCGGCAGTTTCGATTTGGACAGCGTGGAAACGAAACAGCACAACCCGCAGTCCGAAGCACCGAAATACCAAGACGAACAGACTGAAAAACCGGCAAAACCCGATGAAGCGCAGGCGGCGGAAAACGACCGTCCGGTTTACGGTTTTGCAGCCAAAATACCGCGTCGGAACTGGCACCCGAAAAATAAAGAAGATCATAAGGCATTATCAGAAGCGGATTGGGAGAAATTAGGTGCGGGTGAGCCGGGTGAGTTTCCCCAAAAGAATGAGATTTTTGCGATGGATAAGGGTACGCTGAACGAATCCATCACAACGGGCGATGGCAAAAGCCGTGTGGAAGGATACACGGATTTCCAATATGTCCGCTCGGGCTATATCTACCGCAACGGTGCCAATAAAATCGATTTCAAAAACAATATCGCCCTTTCCGGCGCGGACGGCTACCTTTTCTACAAAGGCAGCAATCCTTCCCAAGCTCTGCCGATGGGCAAGTCGATTTACAAAGGCACTTGGGATTATGTAACCGATGCCAAGGAAAAACAGAAGTTTTCCCAGTTGGGTAATTCGCAAGCGGGCGATAGGTACGGGGCTTTGTCTGCCGAGGAAGCGGATGTGTTGCGCAATAAAAGCGAGGCACCGGAAGGTCAGACCGATTTTGGGCTGACCAGCGAGTTTGAGGTGGACTTCGCCGCCAAGACCATGACCGGCGCGCTCTACCGCAATAACCGGATTACCCATAACGAAACCGAAAATAAAGCCAAACAAATTAAACGTTACGACATTCAGGCTAACCTGCACGGTAACCGTTTCAAAGGTAAGGCGTTGGCTGCAGATAAAGATACTGGGAACGGTCATCCCTTTGTTTCTGATTCTGATAGTCTGGAAGGTGGTTTCTACGGGCCTCAGGGCGATGAGTTGGGCGGCAAGTTTTTGGCAAACGATAAGAAAGTGCTTGCCGTATTCAGCGCGAAACAGAAAGACGGTGCAGAAAAACCATTGGCTGAAACCTTTATGGACGCTTACCGCATCGGTGCGGATTTTGTGAAAAAACAGATAGACAGCTTTGGCAACGTGGCCAAACTGCTGATTGACGGCGTAGAGCTTGCGCTTGTGCCGTCCGAAGGCACTCAGACGGCATTCCAGCATGTATTTGAGAAAGACGGTGTGAAGGTGTCGGTATGCTGCTCCAATTTGGATTACCTGCATTTCGGGGTGTTGGAACACGGCGGTTCGCACGATATGTTCCTGCAGGGCAGCCGTACGCCGGTTTCCGATATGCCTGTAACGGCGGGAGAGGCGGTATATCGCGGTACATGGTCGGGTACTATTGTTAATGGTACGAGCTGGAGTGCCGAACCTTCCAATAAGGAAGGCGGTAACCGGGCGGAGTTTAAAGTTAATTTTGCCGAGAAAACCCTCAACGGTATGCTGACGGCGAAAGACCGCATTGCCCCCGTATTCACCATCACTGCCACGATTCAGGGCAACGGTTTTTCAGGTGTGGCGAAAACCGGTGAAAACGGCTTTGCATTAGATCCGAAAAATACCATCGATCCGAAACGGACGAATATCCGTGCAGATGTGTCCGGCGGCTTCTACGGCAAAACCGCCATTGAGATGGGCGGATCGTTCTCCGGAAATACATTGGAGGGAGAAAGCGGCAAGGCGGCAGTGGTATTCGGTACGAAACGCCAACAGCTTGTCCGGTAAACTGGGCTGCCGGTTGACAGAGGAAAGTTCTTCAGACGGCATATCGGTTTTAAATGCCGTCTGAAGGCAGTAAGTAGAGAAATGATATGAAACAGCAACATTTGTTCCGATTAAATATTTTATGCCTGTCGCTGATGACTGCGCTGCCTGCTTATGCGGATGTTTTACCGTCTGGACAAGTGTGGGAAAAGCAGCTCGATACCGTGCAGGTCAATGCGAAAAAACAGAAAACCCGCCGTGATAACGAAGTAACCGGGCTGGGCAAGCTGGTCAAATCTTCCGAGACGCTAAGTAAAGAACAGGTTTTGAATATCCGAGACCTGACCCGTTACGATCCGGGTATTGCCGTGGTCGAACAGGGTCGGGGCGCAAGTTCCGGCTATTCAATACGCGGCATGGATAAAAACCGCGTTTCCTTAACGGTAGACGGCGTTTCGCAAATACAGTCCTACACCGCGCAGGCGGCATTGGGTGGGACGAGGACGGCGGGCAGCAGCGGCGCAATCAATGAAATTGAGTATGAAAACGTTAAGGCCGTTGAAATCAGCAAGGGTTCGAATTCATCAGAATACGGAAACGGCGCATTGGCAGGTTCGGTCGCATTTCAAACCAAAACCGCAGCCGACATTATCGGAGAGGGAAAACAGTGGGGCATTCAGAGTAAAACTGCCTATTCTGGAAAAGACCATGCCCTGACACAGTCCCTTGCGCTTGCAGGACGCAGCGGCGGCGCGGAAGCCCTCCTTATTTATACTGAACGGCGGGGGCAGGAAATCCATGCGCATAAAGATGCTGGTAAAGGTGTGCAGAGTTTCAACCGGCTGATGCCGGTCGAGGATACCCATCCGTACGCAAATTTCATTGTCGAAGAGGAATGTTCCAATGGATATGCGGCCTGTAAAGACAATGCGAAAAAAGATGCTTTGGCCAAAGATGAGCGCAAAACCGTCAGCACGCAGGATTATACCGGCCCCAGCCGCTTCCTTGCGGACCCGCTTGAGTATGGCAGCCAATCATGGCTGTTCCGACCGGGTTGGCATTTGGACAACCGCCATTATGTCGGAGCCGTTCTTGAACGTACGCAGCAGACCTTTGATACACGGGATATGACTGTTCCTGCCTATTTTACCGAGGCCGATCTGAATGAAAGTGTCCGGAGAAACGGTACGCCGAGCGGCTTTGGCAAATATTCGGGCAATAATAAGGCCGAAAGGCTGTTTGTTCAGGGAGAGGGCGGTACATTGCAGGGTATCGGTTACGGTACCGGCGTGTTTTATGATGAACGCCATACTAAAAACCGGTACGGGGTCGAATATGTTTACCATAATGCTGACAAGGATACCTGGGCCGATTACGCCCGACTTTCTTATGACCGGCAAGGTATAGATTTGGACAACCGTTTGCAGCAGACGCATTGCTCTCACGACGGTTCGGATAAAAATTGCCGTCCCGACGGCAATAAACCGTATTCCTTCTATAAATCCGACCGGATGATTTATGAAGAAAGCCGAAACCTGTTCCAAGCAGTATTTAAAAAGGCATTTGATACGGCCAAAATCCGTCACAATTTGAGTATCAATCTAGGGTACGACCGCTTTAAGTCGCAATTGTCCCACAGCGATTATTATCTTCAAAACGCAGTTCAGGCATATGGATCGAAAATCCCGGAAGGGGCGCAGTCACCCAACGGAAGCCAAGGCAAACCGTATTGGGTGTCTATCGGCAAGACCACGGTCAATACATCGCCGATATGCCGTTTCGGCAATAACACCTATACAGACTGCACACCGAGGAATATCGGCGGCAACGGTTATTATGCAGCCGTTCAAGACAATGTTCGTTTGGGCAGGTGGGCGGATGTCGGAGCAGGCATACGTTACGATTATCGCAGTACGCATTCGGAAGATAAGAGTGTCTCTACCGGCACTCACCGCAACCTTTCTTGGAACGCAGGCGTAGTCCTCAAGCCTTTCACCTGGATGGATTTGACTTATCGCGCTTCTACGGGCTTCCGTCTACCGTCGTTTGCCGAAATGTACGGCTGGAGAGCCGGGGAGTCTTTGAAAACGTTGGATCTGAAACCGGAAAAATCCTTTAATAGAGAGACAGGTAT
This sequence comes from Neisseria perflava, assembly GCF_019334725.1. NCBI lineage: Bacteria > Pseudomonadati > Pseudomonadota > Betaproteobacteria > Neisseriales > Neisseriaceae > Neisseria > Neisseria perflava. Next base: position 2,111,972 of record NZ_CP079818.1, read on the forward strand.
TGTATTTAAAGGGGACTTCGGCAATTTGGAAGCCAGCTATTTCAACAATGCTTATCGCGACCTGATTGCATTCGGTTATGAAACCCGAACTCAAAACGGGCAAACTTCGGCTTCTGGCGACCCCGGATATCGAAATGCTCAAAATGCACGGATAGCCGGTATCAATATTTTGGGTAAAATCGATTGGCACGGTGTATGGGGCGGGTTGCCGGACGGGTTGTATTCCACGCTTGCCTATAACCGCATCAAGGTCAAAGATGCCGATATACGCGCCGACAGGACGTTTGTAACTTCATATCTCTTTGATGCCGTCCAACCTTCACGATATGTATTGGGTTTGGGTTACGACCATCCTGACGGAATATGGGGTATCAATACGATGTTTACTTATTCCAAGGCAAAATCTGTTGACGAACTGCTAGGCAGCCAGGCGCTGTTGAACGGTAATGCCAATGCTAAAAAAGCAGCATCACGGCGGACGCGGCCTTGGCATGTTACGGATGTTTCCGGATATTACAATATCAAGAAACACCTGACCCTGCGCGCAGGCGTGTATAACCTCTTCAACTACCGGTATACCACTTGGGAGTCTGTAAGGCAGACTGCCGAAGGAGCGGTCAATAGGCACAATAATGTCGGCAGGTATAACCGCTACGCCGCACCGGGACGAAATTACACCCTGACTTTGGAGATGAAGTTTTAACCTAAGCAACCGTGCATCAAGGCAATAGGAGACCTTTGCAAAATTCCCCAAAATCCCCTAAATTCCCACCAAGACATTTAGGGGATTTTTCATGAGTACCTTCTTCCAGCAAACCGCGCAAGCTATGATTACCAAACACATCGACCGCTTTCCACTATTGAAGTTGGATCAGGTGATTGATTGGCAACCGATCGAACAATACCTGAATCGTCAAAAAACCCGTTACCTTCGAGACCACAGCGGCCGTCCCGCCTATCCCCTGTTGTCCATGTTCAAAGCCGTCCTGCTCGGACAATGGCACAGCCTCTCCGATCCCGAACTTGAACACAGCCTCATCACCCACATTGATTTCAACCTGTTTTGCCGTTTTGACGAACTGAGCATCCCCGATTACAGCACCTTATGCCGCTACCGCAATTGGCTGGTGCAAGACGACACCCTGTCCGAATTGCTGGGACTGATTAACCGACAACTGACCGAAAAAGGCCTAAAAGTAGAGAAAGCATCTGCTGCCGTCGTTGACGCCACCATTATTCAGACTGCCGGCAGCAAACAGCGTCAGGCCATAGAAGTCGATGAAGAAGGACAAGTCAGCGGCCAAACCACACCGAGTAAAGACAGCGATGCCCGTTGGATAAAGAAAAACGGCCTCTACAAACTCGGTTACAAACAACATACCCGTACCGATGCGGAAGGCTATATTGAGAAACTGCACATTACCCCTGCCAATGCCCATGAATGCAAACACCTGTTGCCTTTGTTGGAAGGCCTATCCAAAGGTACGACCGTCTATGCCGACAAAGGCTACGACAGTAAGGAAAACCGGCAACATCTGAAAGAGCATCGGCTGCAGGACGGTATTATGCGCAAAGCCCACCGCAAACATCCGCTGTCGGAAGCGCAAACCAAACGCAACCGATATTTGTCGAAAACCCGTTATGTGGTCGAACAGAGCTTCGGTACGCTGCACCGTAAATTCCGCTATGCGCGGGCAGCCTATTTCGGGCTGCTCAAAGTGAGTGCAAAAAGCCATCTGAAGGCGATGTGTTTGAACCTTTTGAAAGCCGCCAACAGGCTAAGTGTGCCTGTTGCCGCCTAAAAGGCGGCCCGGATGCCTGATTATCAGGTATCCAAGGGGGATTAAGGGGGTATTTGGGTAAAATCAGGAGTAATTAGGAGCGGAAATAAACGAAAACCTGTGTTTGGATTTCGGCTGTCGGGGGAAAAGGAATTTTGCAAAGGTCTCAGGCCGTCTGAAAACTTTCAGACGGCCTTTCCTTTCCCCTCACAAAAATAGTATAAAATCTCCTTATCGTTCAAACCACAAACTCAAAATACCATGGTCAACAAACTCACTCCCCCTCCAAGCCTGCCCGATCCGCAAGACCTCCGTGCCGTTATCGCTTACAACATGCGCCTCTACCGCGTCAACCACGGCTGGTCGCAAGAAGAACTCGCACGCCAATGCGGACTCGACCGTACCTACGTCTCCGCCGTCGAGCGCAAACGCTGGAACATCGCCCTTTCCAACATCGAAAAAATCGCATCCGCACTCAAAATCGCCCCTTACAAACTTCTCCTTCCGCCGCAAGAAATGCTCCGCCAAATGACCGAGCCTGCCGACACCCAAGCCTAATTCACAGCCAGACACCATCATGACCGCCGCCCAACAAGCCATCCAAACCTACCGGCAGCAAAAAGCCGCAGCAGAAGCCGCCTACCGCCAAAACAACCGCCCTACCGCTTACTTCCGCGACCATATCGCCGCTGCCGAAACCCTACTGCAAACCCTCTGGCAAATCCACTTTCCCGACAGCGACGACATCAGTCTGATTGCCATCGGCGGCTTCGGGCGTTGCGAACTCTATCCCCATTCCGACTGGGATTTAGCGATTATTTCCTCTACCCCATTTTCAGACGGCCTGCAACAGCAAACCGCCCAATTTATCCAAACCCTTTGGGACGCACGCCTCAATCCCGCCATCAAAAGCGGTAGCATAGAAGAAATCCTCCAAAGCACCCAAAACGACATTACCGGCGAAACCGCCTTTCTTGAAGCACGCCATCTACAAGGCAATCCCAACCTTACCGCCCAACTTCTAAACAAACTCAACACACGCCGCAACACAGCTGCCTTCATCGAAGCCAAACTCCTCGAAATGGAGCAACGCCACACCAAATCCCAAGGCACAGGCGCACAACTCGAACCCAACATCAAAACCTGCCCCGGCGGCCTGCGCGACATCCACACCCTGATTTGGACAGCCAAAGCACAAGGCATAGACAGCAACCCCACCGCCCTCGTTACCGCCGGCGTCCTCACCCGCGCCGAAGCCGGCATGCTGGCCCACGGCTACCGCCGCCTCGCCAACATCCGCATTCACCTCCACCTTACCGCCGACCGCCCCGAAGACAGGCTGCTTTTCGACTACCAGTCCCAAGTTGCCGAAAGCTTAGGCTATACCCAACCCGACATCCGCGGCAGAAGCGAAGCCCTGATGCACACCTTCTACCGCGCCACCAAAGCCATCAAACAACTCAACGGCATCCTCATTCCGATTCTCAAAAACCATCAAACCCCCGGCCGCCTCCAGCACATTCACTCCATCGACAACCACTACAAACGCATCGGCCACCAAATCGCCGCCAACGACCTTGCCCTGTTCGAGCAAAATCCCGAACACATCTTCACTATCATCCAAACCATGCAGGAGCAAAACATCATCACCATCGAGCCGCAAACCCTGCGCGCATGGTGGGCGGCCACACGGAAAATCAACGCCCGTTTCACCCAAAATCCAGAAAACCGCCTCCGCTTCATCCAATTCTTCAAACACGGCACCGGCCTCACCCAAACCCTCCGTTTTCTCAACCTCTACGGTGTACTTGGCCGCTATCTCCCCGCCTGGGAAAAAATCACCGGCCTGCTCCAACACGACCTCTTCCATATTTACCCCGTAGACGACCACATCCTGACCGTCGTCCGCAATATGCGCCGTCTCGCCATCGAAACCCACAGCCACGAAATGCCCGAGGCCAGCGCCATCATGCAGGCCTACCCACGACCGCACATCCTCTACACCGCCGCCCTGCTGCACGACATTGCCAAAGGCCGCGGCGGCGATCACGCCAAAGAAGGCATCAAAGACGCACAACAATTCGCCGCCGACCACTACTACACCGAAGAAGAAAGCCACCTCCTCGCATGGCTGGTTGAAAACCACCTGCTCATGTCCACCGTTGCCCAAAAAGAAGACATCCAAGACCCGCACGTCCTCCAAGCCTTCTGCCGCCGTATTCCCACACGCGAATACCTCGACGCACTCTACCTGCTTACCATTGCCGACATCCGCGGCACCAACCCCAAACTTTGGAACACATGGCGCGCCAGCCTACTCCAAACCCTCTACCACAGCACCGCCGCCGTTTTAAACAGCAAACACCACGATCCCGAACGCCTCCCCAACCGACGCGAACAAGCCTCGACCGATCAGCTCACGCGCGCGGCCGTTCCCCTCAAAAACCAACAAAAACTCCGCCGCATCCTCGGCAGCGCATACTACGTTCGCCATCAAACGCGGGAAATCCTCTGGCACACCGCAAACCTCGCCTACGACACCCAAAGTCCGGCCGTCCGCAGCCGCATCCTTCCCCAAAGCAACAGCCTTCAAGTCATGGTGTTCATGCCCAATGGCGACCGCCTCTTCGCACGCCTCTGCCGCATTTTCAGCAGCCACCGCTTCGACATCCAAGCCGCCCGCGCCTTCATCACCGAGCACGACTACATCCTTGACACCTTTATCCTGCAACTCCCCGACAATCTCCCGCCCGAAGAATATCCCGACCGCCAAAGCGCACTTGAAGCCGAACTCAACAGCTTCATCCACGGCAATACCACCGTCCAAAAACAAAGCGGCCGCCCGCACATCAGCCGCCGCATCCGCCACATCCCCATTCCGCCTACCGTAATCATCACCCCCGAAGAAGATTATCCCGGCTGGCACACCATAGACATCACCGCCGTCAACCGCCCCCACCTCCTCGCCGACATCGCCGAGACCTTCTTCGCACACAACATCAGCCTGCGCTACGCCAAAATTACCACCTTGGATCAGCGCATTGAGGACAGCTTCATCACCTACAGCCCATCCCTACAAGACCCACAAACCCAAAATACCCTAAAACAGGCATTGATCGAAGTCTTGACCCCATAAAGGCCGTCTGAACATCTTAAAAACATAGGGTGAGCATTTTTTGCTCACCCTAATCACACTCAAAAATATAAACATCCTGAATATACCCTTTTAAAACACTCAAGGAATCCAAAGCCTTAAAATTCGAAACCAGAACTTCCTTCTGACATAAAACTACATACCAAAATCATAACCCAAATGAATATAATTCCAATAACAAAATTTCATTCACCTATTACGCCAAATCCTCTTCAAAAATCCTTCCTTCCAAATTTTCTCCTTATCCGTATTCAAACAAAATACGCATCCAAAATAAAACCCATAAAAAACAAAAAAATAAAATCACAAAATATTAAACCCACCGATTAATCCATAAAAACACCGCCCATCTAAATCAATTAACATATTATTAACCAAGCCAAATTTCTGACAAAAAACGTCACATGACCAAACTTGCACACACTCTCTGTCACAAAAAACACAAAACTGACAAAAAACGTCAACCCCCTAATTTCCCTAAAATCCTGAAACTTTCAAACAAAACCTCACAAAATCTAAAAATTAAAAAATAATCCCAATAAAAACAATGAATAAAAAATAAAAAATAAAATTTTTAATCAGTTTTGCGCACTTGGCACACAGACTGCTTGTAACAACACATCCGATAAGGCCCAAGCCTCAAAGCAGCAAGCCCGACGGAAGCTGTATATTCCTTCTTACTTATGGTTTACTCATAATACATAGTGCCAAGCACATTACGGACTTTTTACTTAAACACAATTATTCACACTTTCAAACTGGAGTTTTAAACAATGAAAGCAATCCAAAAAGGTTTTACCCTGATCGAATTGATGATCGTCATCGCCATCTTGGGCATTCTGGCCGTAATCGCTCTGCCTGCATACCAAGACTACACCATCCGCGCTAAAATTTCAGAAGGTCTGAGCTTAGCTGAGCCTGCCAAGTTGGCTGTAGCAGAAACTTCTGCAGCTTTAGGTGGTTTAGATAAGGTTACTGCTACTAATACTGGTTATACTTTTCCTACTAAAGGTACCGATTACGTTAAAAGCATTGTAATTACACCTAAAACTGGTGTAATTACAGTAACTACTCAAAATACTGGTGCTAGTAAACAGCCTGTCTTTACTCTGACCCCTAACCAAGAAAAACCTGAGTTTCCTATCACTTGGAAATGTAAATCTACTGGTGGTGAAACCAAACACGTTCCTGCTAACTGCCGCTAATATTGGTATTGCAGTCTAAATAAAAGCAAATCCCATAAGGCAATTATGGGATTTGCTTTATAAAAATAAAAAAACTTAAAAACGATACACTCAAATGAATACCCCATTTCAAGCCCAAAAAGGTTTTACCCTGATTGAGCTGATGATAGTGATCGCCATCCTCGGTATTCTGGTTGTTGTCGCCATACCCACTTACCAAAACTATATCGGCAGGGCGCAAGCCTCCGAAGCACTATACCTTGCCGATGACCTGAAAACCGAAATCAGCATCGCTTCAGCGGTAAATAACCGCCTGCCCAATGCAGAGGATGTCAGCAAACAAGGCACAATCGGCGTTACCGCTCAACGCATCGGCGGCACATACATCCAAAACGGTGGCGTAACGGTAGAAGCAGATACAGGCAAAATCAGCATTCCTTTCGATAAAGGCCAAAACAAAGGCAAAGTCCTGACCCTGACCCCTTATCGAATTAACAATGACTCGACTTGGTTGTTTAACTGGCAATGCGGCGGAACACTGGATCCGATGATGGTTCCCGCCATGTGCCGTGACAACTCACACGGATAAGAACCAAGCATATACCCTAAGAAAAACACACAAATACATTGCAAAGAAAACACCCCAAACAAAGCCAAATACAAACGCGGAAAGCGAACAAAGCAAAAGAACAAAACTCTCCAAAACAAGGTCCTTAAGAGCCTGAATGATCACATTACGAAAATAAATGCCGTCTGAAATCATTTTCAGACGGCCTCTTTATATCCAATCCTAATATGACATAAAACTTTGGTCTTGATTAGTTTCAGACGGCCTTCATCTTTTCACAACTACATAAAACAAATTCGCAACACCCCTGATAAGACAATTTGTCGCACATCTGAACTCAATATATAATTTAACCATGCAAGTCTTTATTTTTAAGCATTTTTCATTTTCAAAACATATATTATCGACACTGGGAGAACCATCATGCCTCATCTAAACTTGGATAAAACGGATTTAAAGATTCTGCAGGTTTTGCAGGAAAATGGGCGGTTGAGCAATGTTGAGCTTTCTGAAAAGGTGGCGCTCTCCCCTTCTCCCTGCCTGCGCCGTCTCAAACAGCTTGAAGATGCGGGCATTATTCAAAAATACGCGGCCCAGCTTTCTCCTGTATCTTTGGGCTTGGGTTTGCAGGCTTTTATCCGTGTTTCAATTAGCAAGGCAAAAGATGCGCGTGAGGATTTTTCCGAATCTGTCCGCGCTTGGCCGGAAGTATTGAGCTGCTTTGCTTTAACGGGTGAAACCGACTATCTGCTCCATGCCTTTTTTACCGATATGAACGCGTTTTCCCATTTTGTTTTGGACACGCTACTTTCGCACCACGGCGTGCAAGATGCGCAATCAAGTTTTGTGTTGAAAGAAATTAAAAACACGACTGCTCTGCCTTTGGTTCATTTAGTTCAGGATTGATGATTTGAAACTGATAAAGGCCGTCTGTTGTTCAGACGGCCTTTTAAATTCCAATGGTTTGCTTTCACGTCCATACACTTGTATACTTTTTAAGAATAATTCACATAAGCTTTTACTATGACTGACACCGCCCATCTCGATATCAATACTGTTTCAGAACATACCAAACAATGGTTGGAAAAAGCCGTTATCGGCCTGAATCTCTGCCCGTTTGCCAAAGCGCCGCACGTTAAAAACCTAGTTCGCATCGTTGTCAGCGAAGCCCGTCATTTGGATGGTTTCCTTGAAGACTTGGATCGTGAATTGCAGCTTCTGGGCAATACGCCCGCTTCGGAATTGGAAACCACTTTACTGGTTCATCCAACGCTGTTCCCTGATTTTGAAACCTTCAACCAAATGCTGGAAATTGCCGACGATGCCGTTGTAGAAAACGAATTGGAAGGCATTGTCCAAATTGCGCCGTTCCATCCCGATTTTCAATTTGAAGGCACGGAAGCTGACGACATCAGCAACTACACCAACCGCTCGCCCTATCCGACTTTGCACTTGATTCGTGAAGACAGTATTGCCAAAGCAGCTGAAGCATTTCCCGATGCCTCGGCAATTTTCGACCGCAATATCGCGCTGCTGGAAAAAATGGGGCATGAGGGCTGGGATAAATTAGACATTCCGCGTTGTCCATTTCCACATCACAAGCCGTCTGAAAACAAATAATTGGTGATGGGAAGATGGTTCGCTATTTATTGATTTTTTGCGGCGCATTGTCGCTCGTCTTAGGCATTATCGGCATTTTCCTGCCATTACTGCCAACTACGCCTTTCATTTTATTGACCGCCGCCTGCTGGGCAAAAGCTTCTCCGCGCTTTCACAATTGGCTGTATCATCACCGCCATTTCGGCCCTATCATACAGAACTGGGAAAACAACGGCGCCGTGCCGCGCAAGGCAAAGTTCTTCGCTATCGGCATGATGGCCCTTTCTTGCCTGTTTATGTTTTGGCAATTTCCAGAACGCTGGTGGATTGGTGCCGTATCATCAATCTTCTGTAGCTGCGTGGCAGTGTGGATGTGGTTACGGCCGGAGGCATAAAATAAAACAGGTGGGCATTTTCGCTCACCTGTTTTTTATTTTCATACCTAATTTATCCATAAAAACAATCAGTAAGAACCAAAACACCCTATTCAACCCTCATTTTTCAGACGGCCTCCATGTATTCAATCAAATGTAAATTTTAGCTAAAATTAATTTAAAGTATTTTTTCGATAGTATTATTTTCGATATTTTAAACTCCTGTTTCAAAAACATTTTTTTACTACTTCCAACTACGCCCATCGCTTTTATTTCTTTATTTGTATCAACATTTCTTTAGATTCCAACACTCTAAACCGTCCCTTAACACTTGCTTTGCGTTATACTTTCCCCTGGCACAACCGCGCAGTTCGTCTGGATATTTTCAAACGGCCTGAATATTTCACCGCCGTGCTTTCTCAACGAAGTTTCTAACGGCGCAACAGAATAAAAAGGAAATACTATGCGCTCTCTCTTATTTTTACTGCTTCTTGCCGCCTTTCCTGCTGCGGCATCCGATTTTGACGGCTCATCCGCAAGCCTGCTTTGGGGTCTGCCGTTTGCACTTATTCTCTTGTCCATTGCACTCGGACCTCTGTTTTTCTCCCGTATTTGGCACCACCACTTCGGCAAAATTACAGCGTTTTGGACACTGCTGTTTTTAACGCCGTTTATCGTAACCTTTGGTTTCGGAGCAGGCGTGCATACCGTTGCCCATGCGTTGGTTGAAGAATATATCCCCTTTATCCTGCTGCTTTTGGCGCTCTATACCATTTCAGGCGGTATTTTTGTCAGCGGCGATTTGCACGGCTCGCCCAAATTGAACACAACCCTGTTGGCAGTCGGTACGGCTTTGTCGTCCATTATGGGGACGACAGGCGCGGCGATGTTGATGATTCGTCCGCTTTTGAAGGCCAACCATAAACGCCACTACCGCGTTCACATCGTGATTTTCTTCATTTTCTTGGTGGCGAATATCGGCGGCGGTCTGACTCCTTTAGGCGATCCTCCTTTGTTCTTAGGCTTTCTGAAAGGCGTAGATTTCATGTGGACGGTCAAACACATGCTGATGCCTGTATTGATTAGTTCTGTGATTTTGCTGGCCGTTTTCTACATCATCGACAGCCGACACTTCAACCGTGAACAAAGCGAACACCTTGCTCCCGCTCCTTCCGATAAAGAAGAAAAAGTCAAAATCTACGGCAAATGGAATTTCCTGTTGCTGGCCGGTGTTGTCGGCGCGGTTTTATTGTCCGGCTTGTGGAAACCAAATCATCCGGGCTTTGAAATCTTGGGCAGCCATTACGCCTTGCAAAACCTGATGCGCGATGGCATTTTGCTGGCTTTGACCGCCGTATCTTGGATTATTACGCCCAAACAGGTACGCGCAGGCAATGAGTTCAACTTCGAGCCGATTGCCGAAGTGGGCAAACTGTTTTTGGGTATTTTCATTACCATTTCCCCCGTCTTGGCGATTTTGAAAGCTGGTGAAACAGGCGCATTGGCTTCTGTTGTTTCTTTGGTTCACGACGCGGCAGGCAATCCGATTAATGTGATGTATTTCTGGATGAGCGGTTTGTTGTCGGCATTCTTGGATAACGCGCCGACTTATTTGGTGTTCTTCAATATGGCCGGTGGCGATGCCCAAGCTTTGATGACAGGCCATCTGTTCCATTCGCTGCTGGCAGTATCCATGGGTTCCGTATTTATGGGCGCGCTCACTTATATCGGTAATGCACCGAACTTCATGGTCAAAGCTATTGCCGAACAACGCGGCGTGCCGATGCCTTCCTTCTTCGGCTATATGGCATGGTCGGTAATTGTATTGGTACCGCTGTTTGCCCTGCATACGATGATTTTCTTCGTTTGGCAGCTCTTTTAAACTTAGAGGCCGTCTGAATTTCAGACGGCCTTTTATTTTCAGCTATATCATCAAATATAGCATTTAAATATCAATCAGTTAAAATTTATTCCCCTTAACACTCGATTACACATTCCTACTTTTTTCCCACTTTTCCCGTAAAAATAAGCGTAAAACTGACATAAAGCAGCCCATACCTGATAAAATCTAAAGCTTTGTTGTTTGCGTTTATTCGTTGTTTTTATAGCAAACCTCTGCTTTTTTCAGACGGCCCATCCTTTGTTTCAAAGCATTACATGCCGTCTGAAAAAACAATCCGACATCCGAATCTCAACCCACCAAAAAGTAACGCATCCTTATGATTAAGATAAAAAAAGGCTTAGACCTGCCTATCGCGGGCAGACCGGAGCAAGTCATTTATGACGGCCCGGCCATTACCGAAGTCGCGTTGCTTGGCGAAGAATATGTCGGCATGCGCCCCTCGATGAAAATCAAGGAAGGCGAAGCCGTCAAAAAAGGCCAAGTGCTGTTTGAAGACAAAAAGAATCCGGGCGTAGTATTTACTGCCCCGGCTTCAGGCAAAATTGCCGCGATTCACCGTGGCGAAAAGCGCGTACTTCAGTCAGTCGTGATTGCCGTTGAAGGCAACGACGAAATCGAGTTCGAACGCTACGCACCTGAAGCGCTGGCAAAATTGAGCAGCGAAGAAGTGCGCCGCAACCTGATTCAATCCGGTTTGTGGACTGCGCTGCGCACCCGTCCGTTCAGCAAAATCCCTGCCGTCGATGCCGAGTCGTTCGCCATCTTCGTCAATGCGATGGACACCAATCCGCTGGCTGCCGACCCTACGGTCATTATCAAAGAAGCCGCCGAGGACTTCAAACGCGGCCTGTTGGTATTAAGCCGCCTGACCGAGCGTAAAATCCATGTATGTAAAGCAGCCGGCGCAGATGTGCCGTCTGAAAACGCTGCCAACATCGAAACACATGAATTCGGCGGTCCGCATCCTGCCGGTTTGAGTGGCACGCACATTCATTTCATCGAGCCAGTCGGTGCGAACAAAACCGTTTGGACCATCAATTATCAAGATGTGATTGCCATTGGCCGTTTGTTTGCAACAGGCCGTCTGGACACCGAGCGCGTGATTGCCTTGGGTGGCTCTCAAGTCAACAAACCGCGCCTCTTGCGTACCGTTTTGGGTGCGAAAGTATCGCAAATTACTGCGGGCGAATTGGTTGATGCAGACAACCGCGTGATTTCCGGCTCAGTATTGAACGGCGCGATTGCACAAGGCGCGCACGATTACCTCGGCCGCTACCACAATCAGATTTCGGTTATCGAAGAAGGCCGCAGCAAAGAGCTGTTCGGCTGGGTTGCGCCACAACCGGACAAATACTCCATCACGCGCACAACCCTCGGCCATTTCCTGAAAAACAAACTCTTCAAGTTCAACACAGCCGTCAACGGCGGCGACCGCGCCATGGTACCGATCGGCACTTACGAGCGCGTGATGCCGTTGGATATCCTGCCTACCCTGCTCTTGCGCGATTTAATCGTCGGCGATACCGACAGCGCTCAGGCACTGGGTTGCTTGGAATTGGACGAAGAAGACCTCGCTTTGTGCAGCTTCGTCTGCCCGGGCAAATACGAATACGGCCCGCTGTTGCGCAAGGTGCTGGAAACCATTGAGAAGGAAGGCTGATTATGGGCTTGAAACATTTTCTTGAAAAAATCGAACCGCACTTCCTGCCGGGCGGCAAACATGAAAAATGGTATGCCCTCTACGAAGCTGCGGCGACGATTTTCTATACATCCGGCGCGGTAACGCTCAAAGCGGCCCACGTCCGCGATGCGCTCGACTCCAAGCGCATGATGATCTTGGTGTGGCTGGCTTTGTTCCCTGCCATGTTCTACGGTATGTACAACGTCGGCGTACAGGCATTCGGTGCGTTAACGCCTGATTTGCTGCAACAAAATATCGCCAACGACTGGCATTACGCCCTTGCCAACGCTTTGGGCATCAATATGTCGTCTGAAGCGGGTGTGTTGGGCAAAATGCTCTTCGGCGCGATTTTCTTCCTGCCGATTTACGCGACTGTATTTGTCGTGGGCGGCTTCTGGGAAGTTTTGTTCGCATCCGTACGCAAACACGAAATCAACGAAGGTTTCTTCGTGACTTCGATTCTGTTTGCTTTGATCGTTCCCCCCACCCTGCCTTTGTGGCAAGCGGCTTTGGGTATTTCTTTCGGCGTTGTGGTTGCGAAAGAAGTATTCGGCGGTACAGGCAAAAACTTCATGAACCCTGCTCTTGCAGGCCGTGCGTTCCTGTTCTTCGCCTACCCTGCCAATATTACCGGCGATACCATTTGGACTGCGGTTGACGGCTATTCCGGTGCCACTGCTTTGGCGCAATGGGCGGCACACGGTGCAGACGGCCTGAAAAACGCTGTAACCGGTCAAAACATTTCTTGGATGGATGCGTTTATCGGTAATGTACCCGGCTCAATCGGCGAAGTGTCCACTTTGGCGCTCTTAATCGGCGGCGCGTTTATCGTGTTCACCCGTATTGCCTCTTGGCGCATTATTGCCGGTGTGATGATCGGTATGATTGCCATGTCTTCTCTGTTTAACTTCATCGGTTCAGACACCAACGCCATGTTCTCCATGCCTTGGTACTGGCACTTGGTAGTCGGCGGCTTCGCCATCGGTATGCTGTTTATGGCGACCGACCCGGTTTCCGCTTCCTTTACCAATGTCGGCAAATGGTGGTACGGCGCGCTTATCGGTGTGATGTGCGTGTTGATCCGCGTGGTCAACCCTGCTTACCCCGAAGGCATGATGTTGGCGATTCTGTTTGCCAACCTGTTTGCCCCGATTTTCGACTATTTCGTTGCACAAGCGAACATCAAACGCAGAAAGGCGCGCAGCAATGGCTAAGAAATTCGATAAAGACAGCTTCAGCGGCACGCTGATTGTGGTATTGGTTGTCAGCCTGATTTGTTCCATCATCGTTGCTGGTGCGGTCGTCGGCTTAAAACCCATCCAAGAGAAACAAAAGCTCCAAGACAAACAAGGCTATATCTTGAGCGTAGCCGGTTTGATGGATAAAAACACTGACATCAGCAAAACCTTTGCCGAGCGTATCGAGCAACGTGTCGTGGATTTGGCAACCGGCGAATACGTCGCCGATGCGCCTAAAGACTTCAGCGCACGCGTTGCCGGCAAAGACCCTGCCCAAAGCATCCAAATCAAACCTGAAGACGATTTGGCAGGCATCAAAAGCCGTGCCAAATACACTGAGGTTTACTTGGTAAAAGGCGAAGACGGCAAAGTCAGCCAAATCATCCTGCCTATGCACGGCAACGGTTTGTGGTCTGTCATGTACGGTTTTGTCGCCATTCAACCTGACGGCAACACCATCAACGGCATTACCTACTACGACCAAGGTGAAACCCCGGGTTTGGGCGGCGAAATCGGCAACCCTCTGTGGCAAAAAAAATTCGTCGGCAAAAAACTGTTTGACGAACAAGGCAAATTTGCCCTGCATGTCGGCAAAGGAGCAAGCTCAGACAAAGAACACGGCGTAGATGCCCTCTCCGGCGCATCGCTGACGTCTAAAGGTGTGCAAGGTTCGTTCGACTACTGGTTCGGCGAAAACGGCTATATCCCCTACCTGAACAAATTGAAATCAGCAGGAGCACAATAATGGCTGACATGAAACGCTTGAAACATTTGATGTTTTCACCCTTTATCGACAACAACCCGATTGCTTTGCAGGTTTTGGGTATTTGTTCGGCTTTGGCGGTTACCACCAAACTTCAGACGGCCATCGTGATGGGTATTTCCGTGAGTTTGGTAACCGGTTTTTCCAGCTTTTTCATCTCATTGGTACGCAACTACATCCCTAATAGCATCCGTATTATTGTGCAAATGGCGATTGTTGCTTCCTTGGTAACGCTGGTTGACCAACTGCTCCAAGCCTTTGCTTATGAGCTGTCCAAGCAGCTGTCCGTATTCGTCGGCCTGATTATTACCAACTGTATCGTAATGGGCCGCGCCGAAGCATTCGCCATGAAAGAGCCTCCTTTGGAAAGCTTGGTTGACGGTATCGGCAACGGCGCAGGTTACGGCATGATGCTGATCATCATCGCCACCATCCGCGAACTGATCGGCTCAGGCAAGCTTTTTGGCTACACCATTTTCCAAACCGTACAAGATGGCGGCTGGTATCAAACCAACGGCTTGTTCCTGCTCGCCCCTAGCGCGTTCTTCATCATCGGCTTCTTGGTATGGGGTCTGCGCACTTGGAAACCTGAACAGGCGGAGAAATAACACATGGAACATTACTTAAGCCTCTTTGTAAAATCCGTCTTTCTGGAAAACATGGCACTGTCCTTCTTCTTGGGGATGTGTACATTTTTGGCGGTATCTAAAAAAGTATCCACCGCATTCGGTTTGGGCGTGGCCGTAACTTTCGTACTCGGCCTGTCCGTCCCAGCCAACCAACTTGTTTACTCGCTGTTGAAAGACGGCGCGCTGGTTGAAGGTGTGGACCTGACCTTCCTGAAATTCATCACCTTCATCGGCGTGATTGCCGCTTTGGTGCAGATTTTGGAAATGTTCTTGGATAAATTCGTCCCTGCCCTCTACAACGCATTGGGTATCTACCTGCCCCTGATTACCGTAAACTGCGCGATTTTCGGTGCCGTATCGTTTATGGCGCAACGCGAATACAACTTCGGCGAGTCCGTTGTATACGGTTTCGGTGCAGGTCTGGGCTGGCTTTTGGCTATTGTCGCTTTGGCGGGCATTACCGAAAAAATGAAATATTCGGATGTCCCTAAAGGCCTCAAAGGCTTGGGCATTACCTTTATCGCCGCTGGCCTGATGGCAATGGCGTTTATGTCGTTCTCCGGCATCCAGTTATAAGAAAGGAATCGGCATGGAGATTATTCTAGGTATCGTGATGTTTACCCTCATCGTCTTGGTTTTGGCACTGATGATTCTGTTTGCCAAATCCAAGTTGGTGAGCGAAGGCGACATCACCATCAAAGTCAATAATGAAAAAGAGCTGACGATGCCTGCCGGCGGTAAACTGCTGGGTGCGCTTGCCAGCCAAGGCATCTTCGTTCCTTCCGCCTGCGGTGGTGGCGGCTCATGCGGCCAGTGCCGCGTTATCGTAAAAAGCGGCGGCGGCGACATTCTGCCAACCGAGTTGTCCCACATCAGCAAACGCGAAGCGCGCGAAGGCTGCCGTCTGTCTTGTCAGGTCAACGTTAAAACCGACATGGACATCGAAGTACCGGAAGAAGTATTCGGCGTGAAAAAATGGGAATGTACTGTCATCTCCAATGACAACAAAGCAACGTTCATTAAAGAACTCAAGCTTGCCATTCCCGAAGGCGAAGAAGTTCCTTTCCGCGCCGGTGGCTACATCCAAATTGAAGCCCCTCCTCACACTGTTGCCTACAAAGACTTCGACATTCCTAAGGAATATCACGAAGACTGGGACAAATACAATCTGTGGCAATATGTTTCCAAAGTGGACGAGCCGATTTTGCGTGCCTACTCTATGGCTTCATACCCTGAAGAAAAAGGCATCATCATGCTGAACGTGCGTATCGCTACGCCTCCTCCACGCGTACCTGATGCGCCTCCAGGACAAATGTCGTCTTATATCTGGTCGCTTAAAGCCGGTGATAAAGTAACGATTTCCGGTCCATTTGGCGAATTCTTTGCCAAAGATACCGATGCCGAAATGGTATTTATCGGCGGTGGTGCGGGTATGGCTCCGATGCGTTCCCACATTTTCGACCAGCTGAAACGTTTGAACTCCAAACGTAAGATTACCTTCTGGTATGGTGCACGTTCTAAACGCGAGATGTTCTATGTCGAAGACTTCGACCAACTCGCAGCAGAATTCCCGAACTTCACATGGCACGTTGCCCTGTCCGACCCATTGCCTGAAGACAACTGGGATGGTTACACAGGCTTCATTCACAACGTAGTTTACGAAAACCACCTGAAAAACCATGAAGCACCGGAAGACTGCGAATTCTATATGTGTGGCCCTCCGATCATGAACCAGTCCGTGATCAAAATGCTCAAAGATTTGGGCGTGGAAGACGAAAACATCCTCTTGGACGATTTCGGCGGCTAACAAACAAAAAGGAAGAAACTTCGGTTTCTTCCTTTTTTATTGCCAGGTCGTCTGAAAACCATACTTTCAGACGGCCTGAACCTTTCTTTTACGATACAATAAAGGCTTCAAAAAATAATCCGCGAATCCCCTATGCCGTTTCTTTCCAATTCGTTTTACCGTCCGATAATCGGCTACACCGTTGCCATCGTTTCCGCACTCACGCTCTCTGCCTGCCAACCTGAAAAACAACAAACCATCACCCTGCAAGGCGAGACCATGGGCACTACCTATACCGTCAAATACCTTTCAGATGGTCAAGACAAACTCCCCTCCCCCGCCGAAATACAAAAACGCATTGATGACGCGCTTAAAGAAGTCAACCGGCAAATGTCTACCTACCAGACCGATTCCGAAATCAGCCAATTCAACCAGCTGCGCACCGTCAATCAGGCCATGCCCATTTCCCAAGACTTTGCCTATGTAACCGGCGAAGCCTTGCGTTTAAACAAATTGACGCACGGCGCACTGGACGTAACCGTCGGCCCTTTGGTCAACCTTTGGGGATTCGGCCCGCAAAAAGAAATCACGCACGAACCGACTGCACAAGAAATCCAACATGCTTCAGAAATGGTCGGTACGGACAAACTCAAACTTTCCCAAGATGGTCAGCAGCCTACACTCGCCAAAACCCATCCCGAAGTCTATTTAGACCTATCCTCCATCGCCAAAGGTTTTGGCGTGGATAAAACCGCCGCCGAACTTGAAAAACTCAATATCGGCAATTATTTGGTAGAAATCGGAGGCGAGTTACATGGCAAAGGCCACAATGCACAAGGCAATCCTTGGCGTATCGGCATCGAGCAGCCCAATATCGTTCAAGGCGGCGCCACTCAAATCACCATTCCATTGGACAATAAATCACTGGCCACATCCGGCGACTACCGCATTTTCCATGTCGATAAGTCAGGCCGCCGCCTTTCCCATATCATCAACCCTAAAACCAAACAACCCATCAGCCACAACCTTGCTTCCATCAGCGTAGTAGCAGAAAACGCCACACTTGCAGACGGCCTTTCCACCGGATTGTTCGTCCTCGGAGAAACTGAAGCACTTAAACTTGCCGAGCAAGAAAATCTCGCCGTTTTCCTTATCATCCGGACCCCGCAAGGCGGCTACCATACTAAAATGTCCAGCGCATTCAAGAAATTATTAAACTAACCTTCAGGAATACACACATGAAAACCCTCCTCCTCACTTTCGGCATTTTTATCATTGTCATCCTTGGCATGGCAGTCGGCTATATCTTCTCCAAACGCACCATCAAAGGCAGCTGCGGCGGCATTTCCTCTCTCGGCATGAAAAAAATGTGCGATTGCGACACGCCATGCGATACCTTGCAAAAAGAGCTGGATAAAAAACAACATTCCGACGACCAAGGCATCAAGGTCGATCATTAAGTCGTTGTTGAATGTTTATTAGCGATTTAAGGCAGCTTATCCTCTATCAGGCCGTCTGAAAAATAAAAGAGCGTAATCCCAATGGATACACGCTCTTTTATTTTGCCTCCTTACAAAGCAATCCAAAAATATCTTGCATACACATTTGAAACAAGCCCCCCAAAAACCAATCAGAAAATAAAAAGAAAAGCTCCTGCAAAACAGGAGCTTTTTCTTGGAAGAAACCGGATTATTTCAATTTAGTTTCTTTGTAAATAACGTGTTTACGGGCTACTGGGTCAAATTTTTTGATTTCCAGTTTGCCAGGCATAGTACGTTTGTTTTTAGTAGTTGTGTAAAAGTGACCAGTACCAGCACTGGACTCCAGTTTGATTTTATCGCGCATTGCAGTAATCCTTAATTAATGGTGTTTAAATTAAGCTTCGCCGCGAGCACGCAAATCAGCCAATACGACATCAATGCCTACTTTATCGATGGTGCGCAATGCAGCGTTAGAAACGCGCAGGCGAACCCAGCGGTTTTCACTTTCTACCCAGAAACGACGTGATTGCAAGTTAGGCAAAAAACGACGTTTGGTTTTGTTGTTGGCGTGTGATACGTTATTGCCAGACATCGGGCGCTTACCGGTCACTTTGCAAACTCGTGCCATGGTTAGTCTCCAAACTTCTAAAATAGTAAAACGCGATTTATACCACGAAATCCGCCTTCAGTTCAAGTCGTTTGCCGAAAAAACGGGATTTATGGAAATAAATCTTCTCAATATGTTGCATCTGCGAAACGGTATTTCGCAAAGCCTTAACTTTTCAATTATAACGGATTTCTTTAAAAAAATCATCTGTCGTTTGCGTGGTCGGCGAAATAAACAGGCCGTCTGAACATTTCAGACGGCCTGTTTTATCGTCATGCTTTTTTCTTCAACGCCGCATTCAAAATGCAACCGAGTATAAAGCAGGCTAAAGAGGGAACAACCCACCCTAAACCGATATTGTAAAACGGCAATGCGCGCTCGATGGCAGCAGCGGTATCGGCATCAAATCCAAACGCGGCCTTATAGGCATCGAGCAAACCGACCACAAGAGCCGCCATCATGGTGCAGAAATAGACAATACGGCCGCCGCCAAACAATTTATCTGTCAAAGCCAGCAGAATGATGACGATGGTCAGCGGATACAACAGCATCAACATAGGGATGGAAAACTGCAAAATCGCTGACAGGCCTTTGTTGGCCAACAGAATAGACACCACCGTATTCAGTATTACAAAGGTTTTATAAGAAATACCCGGGCAAAGACGGTTGAAATATTCGGCACATGAAGTAATCAAGCCAACCGCCGTACTCAGACAGGCAAGCAGCACCATAACGCCAAGCAGCACAATACCGGCCGTACCGAAATAGTGTTGTGCAGTTTTAGACAAAACCGACGCGCCATTTTCCTGCAAGCCGATACCGGCCACACCTGTCGCGCCCATATAGCCAATAAACAGGTAAACTACTGCCAAACAAGAAGCCGCCAACACACCGGAAATCGTCGTTGTCTTCAGCAAGTCCGCGCGGTTGTCCACGCCCATGGCGCGAACGGCATCAATGACTATAATGGCAAACACCAGCGAAGCCAGCGCGTCCATGGTGCCATAGCCTTCCAAAATGCCTTTAACCAACGGATGAGTGACAAAATCGCCTTGCGCCGCCTGCGGCACGCCCATCGGGTTAATGGCGGCATAGCCGACCAATATCGCAATTGACAGCAACAAAACAGGCGTGAGAATTTTACCGATACGGTCAACCAGCTTCCCCGGAGAAATCGACAGCCAATAAGTAATGCCGAAAAACACCAGGCTGAATACTGCCAATGCGATGCTTTTCCAAGATTCATCAATGAAAGGGGAAATCGCGGTTTCAAAAGATACTGTCGCCGTACGCGGCATGGCAAACAGAGGGCCGATTGCCAGATAAAGCGCGGTAGCAAAAGTCACGCCGTACCAAGGCGCAACACGGGAGGCCAATGCTTCCACATCGCGCGAGCCGGAATAGCCGACGGCAATCACGCCCAACAATGGCAAACCTGCGCCCGTCAGCAAAAAGCCGAACATGGCCGAAAGCCAGTTATCACCGGCCTGCTGTCCCAAAAAAGCAGGAAAAATCAGGTTCCCTGCCCCAAAAAACAGGGCAAACAGCATTAAGCCCACCGCCCATAAAGAAGCTTTGTTATGACTTGTCGTCGAATTCATTTTAGTTCTCTTTTTTCAAATTTTCGTTATCGGTTTCATCGGCTTCAAGGCCGTCTGAAAACATTTCGGCTTCGTTTGTTTCCAAACCGTCTTTCAGGCTGATTTCGATTTCACCATAATTTTCAGGCTGCACGATACGCACCAAGCCTTCTTTAGCCAATTCCAGCAATGCAATAAAATTGACCACCACATATGTCGCGCCCTGCTCCGGTTTAAACAAATCGCTGAACTTGCTGATACCGCTTTCGTTCAAACGACGCAAAATCGCTGTCATCTGCGCACGAACAGAAATGGTTTCCCGCACCACTTCATGACTGCACGTATGCTTGGCACGCGACAAAATACCCAACCAAGCCTGCGTCAAATCGGCAACGTACACTTCCGGCAACTTCGCTTCGACCGCAATTTCCAACGGCAGATACGCCCAAGCAAAATCACGTCCGGCACGCGGCAACGCATCCAAACCCTGAGCCGCCAGTTTCATCTGTTCGTAAGCCAACAGACGGCGCACCAACTCGGCACGCGGATCCGCCTCTTCATCCTCAACTTCTTCAGGACGCGGCAACAGCAGGCGCGATTTAATTTCAATCAACATCGCCGCCATCAGCAGGTATTCCGCCGCCAAATCAAACTGATACGCTTCCATTTGGGCAATATAGTGCAGATACTGCTCGGTAATCTTCACCATCGGAATATCGAGGACATCGATATTCTGCTTGCGGATAAGGTACAGCAGCAAATCCAACGGTCCTTGGAAGCTGCTCAATACCACCTTCAACGCATCAGGCGGAATAAACAAATCCTGCGGCACATCGGTGACAGGCTGACCGAACACCCACGCAACGGTATGTTCAGACGGCGTTGCGGCAGTGGAAGAAATAAGGTGTTCTGAAGGCATGGTTAAAGGGTCTTTTTCTTTTTAAGTTTAGTAAGAAGTTTCATCAACAAAAGGCCGTCTGAAACGGGGACAACCCGTTTTTAATATAAAAATCAGCGTTTTTTACGATTGATTTGCAAAGAAACAATGGCGACGGCAAAGGTCTGGGCCAAGGCCATACCCCACAGCGGCAGACTGGCGAAAACTGTACCCGTCAGTACCGAGCTAATATCGCGGGACAACACAAAACCATCCCTCGCAAGCATCGCCACTATCAAAGCCAACAGTAGCAAACTTTCGCAGCCTACCAAAAACCAAATCATTTTAACCGAACGGCGTTTGCGCCATTTCATGATCCCGGCGTGCAACAGGCTGAATATCATGACGGACAGAAACGGATAAAGAAAAGCGGTGAATGGACGGGTATAACCGCTTTGCACACACAAATAATCGCCGGGCAACGTATTGCATTCCATCACATCGAGAAACATCGGATCGACGGCATACATCAACACACCGAACCATACCGCATAAATCAGGCTGGCGATAAAGTAGGCTTTAAAAAATCGGCTCTTACCCATTCCCTACCCCTCACTTCCGCCCCGCGATATGCTCCACCGCCGCCTGCGCACAATACAGCCCAAACGAAGCCGTCACCAGCATACTCGCGCCGTAGCCCGCGCAGGACAAACCTTGCGGCGCGGCATCGGCCGAACACACTTCGCCGGATTGCGGCGGCGTAATATTCTCTGTTGAATAAACGCAAGGCACGCGCATTTTTTCTTTGGTATCGCGGCTGAAGCCGTAGCGCTTGCGCAAGGTATAGCGCAAATTGGAAAGCAGCGGATCGTGGGTAACGCGGCTCAAATCGGCGGTTTGAATCAAAGCCGGATTTTTCTGTCCGCCCGCGCCGCCGCTGATAATAAACGGTTGTTTATGTTGCACGAAATACGCCGCCATAGCCGCTTTGACACGGATTTGGTCAATGGCATCGATAACGAAGTCAATAGGCCGTCTGAAAAGCTCGTCCAGATTGTCTTCGGTAACAAAATCTTCGATTTCCGTCACTTCGCATTGCGGATTGATTTGGGCAATGCGTTCGCGCAAAGCGGTAACTTTTGCCTTACCGAAATCATCGGTCAAAGCGTGCAACTGACGGTTGACATTGGACTCGGCAACATTGTCCAAATCAATCAGCGTTAAACGACCGATACCGCTCCTCGCCAACGCCTCCACCGCCCACGAGCCGACGCCGCCAACGCCGACCACGCACACATGCGCACGCGAAAAGCGCGCCAGTGCTTCGTCTCCGTAAAGTCTGGCAATGCCGCCAAAGCGGCGCAAAGAAAGAAAAGCGGCGTCCTGCATAAGTAACCTTGTGATATATCAATAAATTAATGAAAAACGCCACAGGCGAATCGGACCGATATTATACTTGAAAGCAGATGGGCTGTTGTACCTGCCCGAAAGAGTTTATAATCGTTTCACATTCAGACAAGTTCTGATTTCATATTAAACGAAAGTGCCGCTACTCGGCGCAAAAGGAGAATAAATATGTACAAACATCTGGTTGTAGCCGTTGACGGTAGCGAGACCTCCCTCAATGCATTGAAACACGCCGCCGAACTGGCAAGCCTCAACAAAGCCCAACTGACTTTGGTTCACGTTGCCAACCCTGCCGAATACATGGCTTTGGCTCCTGAATTCCTGCAACACGAAAGCTACGAAGCCGCCGCAGTGGCTCAAGGTAACGAAGTTTTGGATTTCGCAGAAAAAACAGCGCGTGAAAGCGGCGTTGAAAACATCGTAAAACACCTGTTGGTTGCCAACAAAGGCGCGCGCGAAATGGCGCAAGACTTGGTTGACTACGCCGACAACAACGGTGCAGACCTGCTGGTACTCGGTACACACGGCCGCACCGGCCTGATGCACCTGCTGATGGGCAGCTTCGCCGAGACCGTAATGCGTCAAAGCCACCTGCCTCTGCTGATTATCCGCAGCAAAGCCGAAGAAGCATAATCAAGTATTGATTTAAAATAGCGAAAGGCCGTCTGAATATTTTTCAGACGGCCTTTTTTCACATGACAGCTTCAGCTTTTATTTTGCCATTCCTTTGAACACTTCATGTGCCACAGCAATGGTTTCGTCAATCAGCTCAGGCGTATGCGCGGCGGAAACAAAACCGGCTTCATAAGCTGACGGGCCGAATGCGACATTGCGGTCGAGCATACCGTGGAAGAAATGTTTGAAACCGTCGATATTGGAACGCGCCATGTCAGCATAGTTTTGCGGCGTATGGCTGGCAAAATACAAACCAAACATACCGCCCACGCTGTCCGCCGTAAATTCAACGCCATGTGCTTTAGCCGCATCGGCAATACCGTTGGCAAGGCGTTGGGTCAAGGCAGTCAGGTTTTCATAGAAGCCTTCGCGCTGAATGATTTCCAGCGTTTTCAAACCGGCGGCAACCGCAATCGGATTGCCGGACAATGTACCTGCCTGATACACGCCGCCCAACGGGGAAATACATTCCATAATGTCTTTACGGCCGCCGAACGCCGCCAAAGGCATACCGCCGCCGATCACTTTGCCCATGGTGGTCAAATCAGGTTTGATGCCGTGCAAAGATTGCGCGCCACCCAGCGCCACGCGGAAGCCGGTCATCACTTCGTCGTAAATCAACACGGCACCGTGTTTTTCAGTCAATTCGCGCAAGGCTTTGACAAAGGCTTCAGACGGCCTAACCAGATTCATATTGCCGACAAAAGGCTCCAAAATCACACAGGCGATGTCATTGCCGCTTTGTGCAAAGGCTTCTTCCAGTTGGGCGATATTGTTGTACTCGAGTACCAAAGTGTGTTTGGTAAAATCGGCAGGCACACCGGCGGAAGAAGGATTGCCAAACGTCAGCAGACCGCTGCCTGCTTTAACCAACAGGCTGTCGGAATGGCCGTGGTAGCAGCCTTCAAACTTGATGATTTTGTCGCGGCCGGTAAAACCGCGTGCCAGACGGATGGCGGTCATCGTTGCTTCCGTACCGGAGCTGACAAGGCGCAGCTGCTCGACGGACGGCATGATTTTGGCGATTTCCTCGGCAATGACAATTTCGCCTTCAGTTGGCGCACCAAACGACAAACCGCCCAATGCTGCTTCGCGCACGGCTTCAATGACTTCAGGATGGGCATGGCCGACAATCGCAGGGCCCCAAGAGCCGACATAGTCGGTATAACGCGTGCCGTTTTCATCCCAAACATACGCGCCTTCTGCCTTTTTGATAAAGCGCGGCACGCCGCCGACGCTGCCGAATGCGCGCACAGGAGAGTTTACGCCGCCGGGAATAATGGCTTTGGCGCGGTTGAACAAGCTTTCATTACGGTTCATGGTCAATTCTTTCGTAAGAGGTCGTCTGAAAATCAAATCGGAGCCATTTTAACACCAAATCCTTTTCAGACGGCCCAAGCTTCAAAATAAGAATCGGGAGCAAAATCAAAATTATTCTTTAAAAACAAACACTCTATCCACATTTTTCCTGCTTGTGCTATAATCCGCGACCTATTGAAACAATAAAAGAAAAGCATCATGTTACGCGGATTCATACTCAGCCTCGCCCTTTTGGCGTCCTCCCTCGTCCATGCACAACGCAGCCTGCCTGATGATATGGACGTGGCCGTTTTAAAAACTGTCGATCTGCCTTATCTGAAAGTCAGCAAAGGCGGTTTTTCTTGGACGCGCCTGCTGACCTTGGGAATTGTGGACGGCAATGCGGCCAAACTGCAAATCACGCGCTTTACCAAAATCCACGATGAAAACGATCGTTTCATTCCTATGGGCCGCCTGCTGAATCAAACCGGCAAAGCCGTCGCGTTCAAATACAACGAAGAAAGCCGCCTCGTCCGCGAAATCTGGATTCTGACCGATGCCGAGGCCGACAGGTTTGCCGCTCACGCCAAAGCGCAAAAACAGGCGGAAGAATAATTTTTCAGACGGCCCAAGTATTTCACAGGCCGTCTGAACCCTTTTACAACAAGCAAGTCAATCAAAACAAACCATGAAAAAAGTATTTATCCGCACCTTTGGGTGCCAAATGAACGAGTACGACAGCGAAAAAATGCTGTCCGTCCTCGCTGAAGAACACGGCGGCATCGAGCAGGTTACCCAACCTGACGACGCCGACATCATCTTGTTCAACACCTGCTCCGTGCGTGAAAAAGCGCAAGAGAAAGTCTTCTCCGACTTAGGCCGCGTACGTCCGCTCAAAGAGAAAAACCCAAACGTAATCATCGGCGTTGCCGGCTGCGTTGCCTCTCAAGAAGGCGAAAACATCGTCAAACGCGCTCCGTATGTGGACGTGGTTTTCGGCCCGCAAACGCTGCACCGCCTGCCCAAACTCATCGTCGACAAAGAAACCACCGGCCTGTCTCAAATCGACATTTCCTTCCCCGAAATCGAGAAATTCGACCACCTGCCGCCTGCGCGCGTAGAAGGCGGCTCGGCATTCATTTCCATTATGGAAGGCTGTTCCAAATACTGCTCTTACTGCGTCGTCCCTTACACACGCGGCGAAGAATTCTCCCGCCCGCTCAACGACGTATTGACTGAAATTGCCGGTTTGGCGCAACAAGGCGTTAAAGAAATCAACCTCTTAGGCCAAAACGTCAATGCCTATCGCGGCGAAATGGAAAACGGCGAAATCTGCGACTTTGCCACTTTGTTGCGCATCGTCCACGAAATCCCGGGCATCGAACGCCTGCGCTTTACCACCAGCCATCCGCGCGAATTTACCGACGCGATTATCGAGTGCTACCGCGACCTGCCGAAGCTGGTTTCCCACCTGCACCTGCCGATTCAAAGCGGCTCCGACCGCGTATTGAGCGCGATGAAACGCGGCTACACCGCCTTGGAATACAAATCCATCATCCGCAAACTGCGTGCCATCCGTCCTGATTTGTGCCTCAGCTCCGACTTTATCGTCGGCTTCCCGGGCGAGACCGAGCGCGAGTTCGAGCAAACCTTGAAACTGGTCAAAGACATCGCCTTCGACTTGAGCTTCGTCTTTATTTACAGCCCACGCCCTGGCACGCCTGCCGCCAACCTGCACGACGACACGCCGCACGAAGAAAAAGTGCGCCGCCTAGAAGCTTTGAACGAAGTCATCGAAGCCGAAACCGCGCGCATCAACCAAACCATGGTCGGCACGGTTCAACGCTGCTTGGTTGAAGGTATCTCCAAAAAAGACCCTGACCAACTGCAAGCCCGTACCGCCAACAACCGCGTGGTCAACTTTACCGGCACACCCGACATGATCAACCAAATGATCGATTTGGAAATCACCGAAGCCTACACCTTCTCCCTGAAAGGCAAACCGGTATAAACACACACAAACAAAGGCCGTCTGAAACTGTTCAGACGGCCTTTATCTTGGTTCGGCCCGGCATTATCTGATTCATGTATTTTTATTACCCGAACAAAAGGCTTTTCAGTATAATACCGCCCGAAAATTCCCTTATCTGTTGAGAAGTTAAGGCCAAAAACCAAACTTTTTGCAGACCAATCCGACGATGCCGTCCCGCAAGCGGCTTTCCCAAAAGGAATATTTTTAAATGAGTTCTTCAAATCAAAGCGTTTTGGAACGATTGTTCAACCTGAGTGCCAATCAGACCAACGTCCGCACTGAAATCATGGCCGGTTTGACCACCTTCCTCGCCATGTGTTACATCATCATCGTCAATCCCCTGATTTTGGGCGAAACCGGTATGGATATGGGTGCCGTATTTGTGGCCACCTGTATCGCTTCCGCCATCGGCTGTTTCGTGATGGGCTTTGTCGGCAACTACCCAATCGCCCTTGCGCCGGGCATGGGCTTGAACGCCTATTTTACCTTTGCCGTCGTCAAAGGCATGGGCGTGGACTGGCGTGTGGCTTTAGGTGCCGTTTTCATTTCCGGCATCATTTTCATCCTGTTCAGCTTCTTTAAAGTGCGTGAAATGCTGGTCAATGCGCTGCCTATGGGCTTGAAAATGTCGATTGCCGCAGGTATCGGCCTCTTCTTGGCATTGATTGCACTCAAAGGCGCAGGTGTGATTGTGGCCAACCCTGCCACATTGGTCGGCTTGGGCGACATCCACCAGCCTACCGCCCTGCTGGCGATGGCAGGCTTTGTCATGGTGGTTGCACTCGGCCACTTCCGCGTCAAAGGCTCCATCATCATTACCATTCTGACGCTGACCGCCGTCTCCACCGTCTTGGGCTTGAGCGAGTTCAAAGGCGTGGTCGGCGAAGTCCCGAGCATTGCGCCAACCTTCATGCAGATGGACTTTAAAGGCTTGTTTACCGTCAGCATGGTCAGCGTGATTTTTGTATTCTTCCTGGTTGACCTGTTTGACTCTACCGGCACCTTGGTCGGCGTTTCCCACCGCGCAGGCCTGTTGCAAGACGGCAAACTGCCGCGTTTGAAACGCGCCCTACTTGCCGACTCAACCGCCATCGTTGCAGGCGCCGCCTTGGGTACGTCTTCTACCACCCCTTACGTTGAAAGCGCGGCAGGTGTTTCTGCCGGCGGCCGCACCGGCCTGACTGCCGTTACCGTCGGCATCCTGATGCTGGCCTGCCTGATTTTCTCGCCGCTGGTTCAAAGCATTCCTGCATTCGCTACCGCTCCCGCCCTGCTCTATGTTGGCGCGCAAATGTTGCGCAGCGCGCGCGAAATCGATTGGGACGACATGACCGAAGCCGCACCGGCATTCCTGACCATCGTCTTCATGCCGTTTACCTACTCGATTGCCGACGGTATTGCGTTCGGCTTTATCAGCTACGCACTCATCAAGCTCTTGTGCAACCGCACCCAAGACGTACCGCCTATGGTATGGATTGTCGCCGTATTGTGGGCATTGAAATTCTGGTTCTTAGGTTAAACCGCTCAAAAGAACAGGCCGTCTGAAAACTTTTCAGACGGCCTGTTTTATTTTACCCAGCGTTTAAAGCTGTCGGTAAAAGATTATTTTTTCACTTTTTTAGCAGCAGGTTTAGCGGCAGCTTTCGCGCCTTTGTCCAATGCGCAGAAGCGGGTAATGATTTGATCAACCACTTCTTGTTTGCCGTTTACTTCGGTAGTACCACGGATAGTCAGCATATTGCCGTCAACTTTGTCTACGTTGGCTGCAGTGGCTGCTTCAGCAACCCAAGCGACATTGCCACCCCAGAATGCGTTTACATCTTTGCTGCTGTCAGTGATACGGAACAGATTTTCAGTTAATTGACCTTTATATTTTACTTGGGCGGCAACAACTTCATTGCCTTTGAAGCCGTACATTACGCTCAGAGGCTCTTTGCCGTCTTTACCGCATTTGTAGTGAACTTCTTTAGTACCGTCGATAGAGTCTACTTTCAAAGTATTAGGTACTGGAGCTTGAGCTTGTTGAGCCTGAGCTTGAGTTTGTTGTTGCGCAGTAGGCGCAGCTTTAGCTTCAGGTTTAGCTTTAGAACCGCTGCTACATGCAGTCAGGGCAACAGCCGCCAAAACGGCAGGAACGATTAACTTAACATTCATATTCATAATTGACTCCCAAATGGTTTCAATAAAAAACTGGCAAAGGCCGGCTGACATTTACACATTAACAGAGATATTCCGTCTTGTCTTTATCTCAGACGGCATTTTTTAAGAAAAGTTCAAATAGATATTTTTATAAAATAAAATCAAATAATTATAAATATGAAATCATGTAAATTCAGGTTTGGGAATTTTTAAGATGAATACTGTTGTCAATAAATTGAGTTTTGGCAATGGTAAAATGAGATTAAAAAGCGCATATAGATGACAAAAGCCTGGACAATTTATTTTACACACTTCTGCCTCTGGATTTGCTGAGCGTTTCAGACGGCCATAAAACATACACAGCAAATACAATAAAAAAACGCAATCTGAAACAGATTGCGTTTTTTTGAAAACTGGCACGCCCACGGGGAATCGAACCCCGGTTACCGCCGTGAAAGGGCGATGTCCTAACCGCTAGACGATGGGCGCGGATAAATCTTGTGGCGCACCCGGAGCGATTCGAACGCCCGACCCTCTGGTTCGTAGCCAGATACTCTATCCAACTGAGCTACGGGTGCATCCTCATCACTTCGCAAGTGCGTTGTGAATCAAGAAGACCGAATAATATAGGCTTTACTGAAACCTGTCTACTCTTTTCACAGATATTTTTTTATATTTTTATTTAACCAATTGAAGTTAAACAATATAAAATTAACGCAAAATCCCTACTCCTGACAAATCCTGCGCCATTTTAGCGGCGGAGTTATCAGTCATGCCGCCGACAAAATCCAAAATCTTCATATAAGCCTGATACAGACTGTCTTCAGGAAGAATCGGATTGTGCTTTTTCAATAATTCCAACGCCAAAGACTGACGTGTTGCCAGCTGTTTTTCAGCAATCAGTGCATACGCGGCAGGGACAAGTAAATCTAAGATAGAGCCTAAGCATGGGAACGTGGCAATTTCGGTCAACAGCTTGGTGTGATGGCGGAAAATCCGTGTTTGCGCCAATTCTTTCGCTTTTGCCAAAGTGTTTTGCACTTGCGGGCTACACAGAGCAAGCAAGTCTTTGCCTTTGAATGTTCCGTCCAACAAATCGGACTGATGCAACATAAAGGTTTGCGCGACATCATCAATCGCCTTGCCGATCGCAATGCCACGTAACATGGCGCAACGCTGACGGCTGGAGCTGGCGTGCCATGCGCTTTCAGCAAAGGTCAGCTCGGACAAGATACTCTCCACTTCCGTATCCGTGAGCAAATCCAATTCGACGGCATCTTCCAAGTCCAGCAAGGCATAGCAAATATCGTCGGCAGCCTCCATCAAATAAGACAAAGGATGGCGCGCCCAGCTATCCACTCCTGCGGAAACCAGTCCCAATTCGTCGGCAACTTGACGGATAAATGGCAACTCTGTTTGATAAATATTGAATTTCTTTCTGCCGTTCGGATGTTGCGTTGTCCACGGATACTTCAGCAATGCGCCGATAGCTGCCGCAGTCAGGCGCATTCCGCCCGCCTCCGGATACATTTCAAGGCTGGCGACGATACGCAGGCTATGCGCATTGCCTTCATAGGTTTGAATATCGTTGCGTTCCGCTTCGTTTAATGTGTTCAGATAAATTTGATGTTCAGGCCGTCTGAACCAATCACGCAAAGCATCTTCGCCGGTATGACCAAATGGCGGATTGCCCAAATCATGCGCCAAACAGGCAACCTGCACCACGGCACCAATATCGCTGGGCGTATTGCCCTGCGGCAGAAAACCGCCGTTGTGCAACATCACGCCCACGCGGTTGCCTAAGCTCCTGCCCACGCTGGCAACTTCAACGCTGTGCGTCAGGCGGTTGTGCGTCAAGTCATGTTGCGCCAACGGATGCACCTGCGTTTTACGGCCAAGGCGGCGGAAGGCTCCGGAAAAAACAACCCGGTCGTAGTCGATGTGAAAATCCGTACGCAAGGCATCGGCACCTTCCTGAGTCGAAGGGGTAACGGTCGGCACGATTTCGCCGTTTTTAGTGCGGAAGCGTTGGGTGGATAATAAGTTTTGCCAATTCATTCGGATGGTCATAAAGGTTCCTCAAGCAAAGTAAAGGCCGTCTGAAACAAATTCAGACGGCCTTATGCTTATTTACCGCGCATCAATTCAAAGAAATCGTCATTGTTTTTAGAGTCTTTGAGTTTACCCACCAAAAACTCGGTCGCTTCGATTTCGTCCATAGGATGCAGGAATTTGCGCAAGAGCCACATACGTTGCAACTGATCGTTCGGCACCAGCAATTCTTCGCGGCGCGTACCGGATTTATTGATGCTGATGGCCGGGAACAGGCGTTTTTCTGCCATGCGGCGGTCAAGGTGCAATTCCATATTGCCCGTACCTTTGAACTCTTCGTAAATCACGTCGTCCATGCGGCTGCCGGTTTCAACAAGCGCTGTCGCAATAATGGTAAGCGAACCGCCCTCTTCCACATTACGCGCTGCGCCGAAAAAGCGTTTTGGACGGTGCAAAGCGTTGGCATCAACACCACCGGTCAGAATTTTGCCCGAAGTCGGCACGACGGTATTGTAGGCACGCGCCAAACGGGTAATCGAATCCAGCAGGATGACCACGTCTTTTTTGTGTTCGACCATACGTTTGGCTTTTTCAATCACCATCTCGGCCACTTGCACATGGCGTTGCGCAGGTTCGTCAAACGTAGAGGAAACCACTTCGCCGCGTACAGAACGGCTCATTTCGGTTACTTCTTCCGGACGCTCGTCAATCAACAGGACAATCAGCTCGACATCGGGATAATTGGCGGTAATGGCGTGGGCAATGTTTTGCAACATCACGGTTTTACCGGTTTTAGGCGGCGCCACCAACAATGCACGTTGGCCTTTACCGATCGGGGAAACCAAGTCGATGGCGCGGCCGGTCAGATTCTCTTCGGCTTTGATGTCGCGCTCGAGTTTGAATTGTTCGGTTGGGAATAAAGGCGTGAGGTTTTCAAAAAGGATTTTGTGTTTGCAGACTTCGGGCGGATCGCCGTTGATGGTGTCGAGGCGGACAAGCGCGAAATAGCGCTCGTTGTCTTTCGGCACGCGCACGCTGCCTTCGATGGTGTCGCCGGTGTGCAGATTGAAGCGGCGGATTTGCGTGGGCGAAACATAAATATCGTCAGGGCCGGCAAGATAAGAAGTATCTGCGCTGCGCAGGAAACCGAAGCCGTCAGGCAGGATTTCCAGTGTGCCCGAACAGGTAAAGCTGACATTCTGCTTCATCATCTGGCGGACGATGGCAAAAACGAGGTCTTGTTTGCGGAAACGGTTGGCGTTTTCAATGCCATGTTCTTCTGCCATTTCCAAGAGTTTGGAAATGTGGAGGGTTTGGAGTTCTGAAACGTGCATAGTATTGATATATTTTGGATGGTATCAGAGAGATGGCACACAGGCCGTCTGAAAGTATGAAATCGTGCCGCAGGATACGGTAGATTTTTGAGAAAGTTGAATTTTAGGCAGTTGGAGGCAGGGTGTCAAATTTTTAAATCGAACGCTGAGCCGAGACCATAATCTTACCTTGCAATAAGATTATGGCCGGCAACAGCTTGGCAATCGCAACCCCATCGCCCAAAATCCGAGTATTTGCCCAACTTCAGACGGCCTTCTGCCCATACCTCATCAGCGTCATGCCGCCGACTGCCGCCGCGCAGCCTGCGACCAGCGAAATATGCAGCGGTTCGCCCAAAAACCACGCCGAAGACAGCACACCGAAAATCGGCACAAGCGTAATATACGCCGCCGCACTGCCTGCGCCCAAAGTCTTTACGCCTTCGAAATACCACGCATAGGCCAATACCGTTGCGCCGATGACCAGCCACGCCAAGGCTGTCCAACCGCGCCCATCCATTGCCGCTATCGCCTCAAACGGCACTCCATCCGTCCACAACGCCACCACCGACAACATCAACGCACCAATGAACGACGTTGCCGTCGTTACCGTCAGCGCATCTATCCCACGCAAAACCGCACGACCGATTAAGGTATAAGCCGCCCAACAAACCACGCAGCCGAAAATCAGCCACTCCCCCGCCTTGATGCCGCCCGATAATACCGTCAACGGCTGCCCTTGCGTTACCACCATAATGGCACCGCCGACCGCCAGCAGCATACCCGCCAAAATCTTCGCGTTTAGACGCTCGCCGAAAAACCAAGTTGCCAACAGCAGCGTCAACACGGGGTTCACCGCCACGACCACCGCCGCCTTGCCTGCCGGCATAGTCTGCAAACCCAGCATAAAAAATACCGCATAGCCGCACACGCCGACGGAAGCGGCTGCCGTCAAACCCAGCCATTGTCGTGCCGACAAAGCCGCCAAAGTCGTGAACCTGCTACGCGCAAACAACCAGCCCAACAACAAAACCGAAGCCAGTACAAACCGAACCGCCCCGCCCGTCAGCGGTGGCAACGACTGCCCCAGCATCCGCCCCATCGGCCAAGACGCACCCCACAACACTGCCATTCCCAGCAGTTTCAAATGTACAGAATAACGTTCCATCTCATCCCTTTTATCGACAAAGGCCGTCTGAAAATGTTTCAGACGGCCTTTATCCACTTAGGATTTTACAATACGACCATTAGGGTAAATACTGCGGTAAGCAATATAAGGAGCCAGCAGTAAAACTGCGCTGACAGGTAGGAATAGTAAAAGTATGATCATGATAATCCACTGGCCTAACATGCTGCCTAATACGCCCCACATAAAAGAATAGAGAGCCACACCTACAACATAAACTAATATTGCAGGAATATTACACATAGCCGCTTTAACATTAGCTTTAATAGCCTCCCATGGCTTCAGACCATCTAAAACAATCAAAGCGGGGGTTAATAAAAATATAGACAAAAGGACAATAACAATCAATACAACACCTATCATCATTGCCCAATGACCTGCAAAATATAGCGGAATGATAAGCAAACTAACAGCTATACTGAACAGCACCTGAAGTAACAATAAAATGAAAAAACTCATTTTTTTATCTAAAAAAACAATAAAAAAATCTTTCACATCAAATGCTTTTCCATTATTGATATTGTTAGCAACATACATAGCTCCGCCTACTAAGCATGAACCCACCCAGCTGAATACAATACCTTTTAAACTAGAAAGCGCATTAATTCCTAGTAAGTCAATAATAGAAACCACAAAGCCTACGACCATATAAGCCAATAATACGCCTATCCATTTCCACGGATGAAGTTTGAAAATACCGAAAGCGTCGGTAATCCACTTGATGCCTGCAGAAGCAGGAAGGCGTTTGGGTTCGTGATATCGAACTTCCTGTGAAGTGGGTATTTGGTTTTCCATAAAATTCCTATTATAAAATCAAAAATTTAAACACAATAAAGGCAGCCAGTGCATACTGACTGCCTTCTTACCAATTATTTTGCCTGCCAAGAATCTTTCAGCGTTACCGTGCGGTTAAACACCGGCGTGTCTTTGCTGTGGTCTTTGCGGTCGGTGACGAAATAGCCGATGCGTTCAAACTGCCAACGGCTCTCCGCCGGCAAATCTTTTGCGACAGGCTCGGCGTAGGCGGTGATTTCCTTAATGGATTCAGGGTTGAGGAAATCGGTAAACGGCAGGTAGTTGCCGTCTTCGCCACGCACGGCATCGGGACGCTCGACGGTAAAGAGGCGGTCGTAGAGGCGGACTTTGATTTCGGCGGCGTGTTCGGCGGAAACCCAGTGAATCACGCCTTTGACTTTTCGGCCTTCGGGATTTTTGCCCAAGGTATCGTGGTCGATGCTGCACTTGAGTTCGACTACATTGCCTGCCTCGTCTTTTACTACCTCATCGCACTTGATGACATAGCCGTGGCGCAAGCGCACTTCGCCGCCGGGAATCAGGCGTTTGAAGCCTTTGGGCGGATTTTCGGCAAAGTCGTCGGCTTCGATGTAGATGGTCTGGGAAATAGGCACTTCGCGATCGCCCATTTCTTCGTGGTTCGGATGGAACGCGGCACGGCGGCTTTGGGTTTTGCCGGCTTCAAAGTTGGTCAGAGTGACTTTGAGCGGGTTCAAAACCGCCATCAGGCGCGGCGCGGAGTTTTCCAGCTCTTCACGAATCGCGCCTTCCAACACGCTCATATCGACCACGTTTTCAGATTTGGAAATACCGGCGCGTTTGGCAAACAGGCGCAGACCTTCGGGCGTGTAACCGCGGCGGCGCATACCGGAAATCGTCGGCATACGCGGATCGTCCCAGCCGGAAACGTGGCCGTCTGAAACCAGCTGGTTTAGCTTGCGTTTGGATGTGATGGAATACAAAAGCTCCAAACGGGAAAACTCGTATTGGCGCGGACGTGTGGCGTGCGGCGCAGGGATGTTGTCCAACACCCAGTCGTAAAGCGGACGGTGGGCTTCAAATTCGAGCGTACACAAGGAATGCGTGATGCCTTCGATGGCATCGGAAATGCAATGCGTGTAGTCGTACATCGGGTAGATGCACCATTTGTCGCCGGTGTTGTGGTGATGGGCGCGGCGGATGCGGTAGATGACGGGATCGCGCATATTG
The DNA here is from genome assembly GCF_019334725.1 of Neisseria perflava. NCBI lineage: Bacteria > Pseudomonadati > Pseudomonadota > Betaproteobacteria > Neisseriales > Neisseriaceae > Neisseria > Neisseria perflava. The sequence continues at coordinate 2,147,284 of NZ_CP079818.1, forward strand.
ATGTTGCCCGAAGCCATATCGATTTTCAGACGCAGGGTTTTGCTGCCATCGGGGAACTCGCCGTTTTTCATGCGTGTGAACAGGTCGAGGTTTTCTTCGATACTGCGGTCGCGGTAAGGGCTGTTTTTGCCTGCTTCGGTCAGCGTACCGCGGTATTCACGCATTTCTTCGGGAGTCAAATCATCGACATACGCTTTGCCGTCTTTGATCAAGCCGACTGCGTAATCATAAAGCTGATCGAAATAGTTGGAAGCGAAACGCGGCTCACCCGCCCAATGGAAACCGAGCCACTCAACGTCTTCTTTGATGGCGTTGACGTATTCATCGTTTTCTTTTTCAGGGTTGGTATCGTCAAAACGCAGGTTGCACAAGCCGTCATAAATATACGCCAAACCGAAGTTCAAGCAGATGGATTTGGCGTGGCCGATGTGCAAGTAACCGTTTGGCTCAGGCGGAAAACGGGTTTGGATGGCTGTATGTTTACCGCTTTTGAGGTCTTCTTCGATAATGGTGCGGATAAAATGGTTGTCCGCGAATTGGTCTTTATTCAACATAATATTTCTTTGATGGAAAGATGATTTTCTGTTTTCAGACGGCCTGGGCATTCAATCAGGCCGTCTGAAAGGAATGGAATGATGGCTCAATTGTACCCGACTTGGCTACTTTGATACAGGGTCGGCAACCTGCCACGCCACGCCGCGCTCGTTTAGGGTTTTCTGCATGGCGGCGGATGGTGTGCGGTCGGTAAACAACTTATCGAATGCGCCGATATCGCCCAGTCGGACCAAGGCATTGCTGTTGAATTTACTGTGGTCGACGCCGAGATAGCGCACGCGGGCATTGTTCACCATCGCCTGCATCACGCTGACTTCCTTGTAATCGTCATCCAAAAGCGAGCCGTCGTTTTCTATGCCGTGGGTACTCATGATGGCATAGTCGACTTTGAATTGGTTGATGAAATCGACGGTCGCCACGCCCGTAATGCCGCCGTCCAAGGGGCGGACCACGCCGGAAGCGATGATGACCGTGTAGTCGGTACGCGCCGCAGTGATGGAGGCAGCGTAGATGTTGTTGGTGATAATCCGCAGGTTTTTACGCTGTCTGACCAACTCGGCGGCGACGGCTTCCATGGTTGTGCCGATGCTGATAAACAGCGAGGCATTATCGGGAATGGTGGCAGCAATCAGACGGGCAATGGCGTTTTTTTCCTGCTGCTGATGGTTGCGCCGCTCCTGCCCTGCCGTTACGACTGAAACGTCTCCCAAAGATGCGCCGCCGTGATAGCGTTTGAGCTGCCCGGTTTCGCTCAATTCCTGCACATCGCGGCGTATGGTTTGCGGCGTCACATCCAAATTCGCCGCCAGCTCTTCCACCGTCATGAAGTTATGTTCGCGGATAAGGGTGAGGATATGTTCGTGTCTTTGGATTTTGGGTTTCATGGCGTTTTGCTTTGCAGGGATAAACCAATGGCCGTCTGAATATTTCAGACGGCCTTTTTATTGTCAAACCGATTACATTTCGAGTTTCTGTTCCAAGCGTTCGATGCACGCGCTCAAGTGGCGGCGCATGACTTTGGTCACACGGTTGCGCTTGCCGGCCACTAATAAATCGAGGATTTCGCGGTGTTCATGGTGCGAATTGGAATTAATGGTGCGCTTTTCTTTGCGAAGCGGATCGGAAACGGCCACAATCAATGAAGAGCGCGCGCACAAGGTATTCATGATTTCAAACAGAACATCGTTGTCCAGCAGCCGCGCCAATTCGACATGGAAGGCATTGGACAGGCGGTTCCAACCCACGCGGTCTCCGCTTTCGGAGGCTGCGCCCTCTTGCTCAATCATGGCGTAAAGCGGTTGCAGGCGCGTTTCCAAATCAGGCATATCGATAAGGACGCTCAGAATCATGCTTTCCATTTCGATACGCGTGTTGAACACGTCTTTCATTTCTTTCAAGTCCGGCACATGGACAAATGCGCCGCGGTTGGGCTGCAAATCGACGATTTTATCGTGCGCCAAAAGCGATAATGCGCCACGCACGGTATTGCGCGAGCAAACCATTTGCCGGCAAAGCTCGGACTCGGTCAGTTTTTTACCCGGCAGCAGCAGATGGTCGGTAATCCCGTCCAAAATCAATGCGTACACGCGGAAGAGTTCGGAATCGTGACGCTCTTCCAAAATAAGTGATGAAGTTGCAGGCGCAACATTGGTATTATTTTCGTAATCCATAATGTTTCCCCAGTATCCGTATTAAGGCGCAAGCGTTTACAAACCAGCATCTTTCGGGGTTGTTTAAAATATAATTAAAAATTGTTGACAATGTTAAACGAAACTTGCACAATGAGATCAACAAGCCAAGTTATAAAGGCTGATAGAGAGAGAAGAAAAAGGAATAAAAAGCAAGCAGATATATTCATGTTAATGCGTGAATATATCTGCTTTTTTTGTGGGTAGCCGGTTCACGCTCCTGCACGCCCACCCTAAAACCGCCCTATTCTGTTTCAACTATCTCGAAGCTGTGGCTCATTTTTGCCGCTTTGCCCAGCATAATCGATGCGGAGCAATATTTTTCGGCAGACATCTGTACGGCGCGTTCAATCGCGCTTTCTTGCAAATCCCGACCATACACTTTGAAATGGATATGGATTTCGGTAAACACGCGCGGCGCGGTGTCGGCGCGTTTGGCAGTCACTTCGGCACGGCAGTCGGTGATTTTTTGGCGTTGTTTCTCGGCAATCATCACGACATCGATACTGGAACAGCCTGCTACACCCAACAACAGCATTTCCATCGGGCTGGGGCCGCGTTTGACTTTGCCTTCAGCCGCCGCACCTTCCATCACAACGCTGTGTCCGTTTGCCGTTGTACCGACGAAGCACATTCCGTCTATCCATTTTGAAGTAACTTGCATGGTGTCTTTTTTATCCGTAAAAGCATTAATCCGATATTGTAAACAATTTCAAGTGATAAACCTAGTCAGGCCGTCTGAAAAATACAATCAATTACAATCGGCCTGAACGCATTATTCGTCCCGATACGCCCAGTGGTTGACCGGCCCGTGCCCTGCCCCGATGCCCAAAGGATGGGAAATGGCGGCGGCAATATAGTTTTTTGCCGTTTGAACTGCCTCGGGCACGCTAAACCCTTTTGCCAACTCGGCCGTGATGCAGGCAGAAAATGTGCAGCCTGTGCCATGCGTATGCGGCGTTGGGAAACGTTTGCTGTTCAGCTCGATGGTCTCGTATGGCGTAAACAGCCAGTCGGTGCAATATTCGCTTTGGCTGTCGGCAAGATGGCCGCCTTTAATCACCACATTTTTTACGCCCCAATCCTGAAGAATTTTGGCGGCACGTTCCGCATCTTGGCGGTTTTCAATATTGATGCCCGTCAAGGCCTGCGCTTCGGGCAGATTGGGCGTCAAGACGTCCGTATGCGGCAGCAACAGGCGTTTCATGGCTTCGACGGCTGAGTTTTCCAACAACGGCGCGCCGCCTTTGGCAATCATGACCGGGTCCAACACGCGTTTGCCGAAGTCGCATTCGGCCGTTTGTTCCGCCACGCATTCGATAATTTCCGCCGTACCCAGCATGCCGATTTTATAAGCGCGGATGTGGAAATCCTCCTGAATCGCGGCAATCTGCGCGGCAATCATGTCGGTCGGTATCGGATGCACCGCCGATACGCCCAAAGTATTTTGTGCGGTAACCGCTGTCAGTACGCTGGTGCCGAACACGCCGCGCATCTGAAATGTCTTTAAATCCGCCTGTATGCCCGCGCCGCCTCCGGAATCTGAGCCGGCAATCGTCAGCGTTTGAATAAAAAGTTCGTCCATCATATCCTCCTGTTTTTCAGACGGCCTTGTGTTTATCGTTGTTGAGAGCAGTTTGGTTTTATCCGCAAACAAAGGCATGCGCCGTTTATCTTTCCGAAAGTCTTATTTGTTGTTTTACCCAAAACAAACGTACGTTCTCGGGCGGAATATCTTAACAAACAAAAGGCCGTCTGAAAACTATTTTCATTTTCAGACGGCCTGTTCAATTTTAAACCTATTCAGGCTTAATCTTCGTATGCATCAATCGGCAAGCAGGAGCAAACCAGATTGCGGTCGCCATACACTTCATCTACCCGTTTGACGCTCGGCCAGAATTTGTGTTCGCGGACGAACGGCAATGGGAAGACGGCTTCTTCGCGGGAGTACGGATGCGCCCATTCGCCGGTTACGTCGGATGCGGTATGCGGAGCGTTGACCAGCGGGTTGTCGTCTTTCGGCCATTCGCCGCGCTCGACTTTCAGCACTTCCTGTTTGATTTGTTTCAGGGCGGCGATGAAGCGGTCGAGTTCGGCTTTGCTCTCGCTTTCGGTCGGTTCGATCATCAGCGTGCCGGCAACAGGGAAGGAAACCGTCGGCGCGTGGAAGCCATAGTCCATCAGGCGTTTGGCGATGTCGGTTTCGGTGATGCCGCTTTCGGCTTTGAGCGGACGCAAATCGACGATACATTCGTGCGCGACGCGGCCGTTTTTGCCTGTATACAGAATCGGATAGTCTTCACTCAGGCGTTTGGCAACGTAGTTGGCGTTGAGCAATGCCCAGCGTGTCGCCTGCTCCATGCCTTGTTTGCCCATCATGGTCAGGTACATCCAAGTAATCGGCAGGATGGACGCAGAACCGAAGGCCGCAGCAGCAACGGCGGTTTGGTCGGCACTGGCGCTGTGGGTGTCGGTCAAAGCGTGTCCCGGTGCAAACGGGGCAAGGTGGGCTTTCAAACCGATAGGGCCGACGCCCGGACCACCGCCGCCGTGAGGGATACAGAAGGTTTTGTGCAGGTTCATGTGCAACACGTCCGCGCCGACTTCGGCAGGCTGCATGATGCCGATTTGGGCGTTGAGGTTGGCGCCGTCCATGTAAACCTGTCCGCCGTTTTCATGGATGATGCGGCAGATGTCGCGGATGCCTTCTTCGTACACGCCGTGGGTGGACGGATAGGTAATCATGATGGCGGACAAAGCGTCGCGGTATTGCTCGGCTTTGGCTTTCAAATCGTCGATGTTGACGTTGCCGTGTTCGTCGGTATCGACAACGACGACTTTCAAACCCAGCATAGCGGCAGTCGCTGGGTTGGTGCCGTGGGCGGATTTAGGAATCAGGCAGATATTGCGGTGTCCCTCGCCGTTGGCTTCTTGATAGCGACGGATGGACAGCATGCCGCTGTATTCGCCCTGCGCGCCGGAGTTGGGCTGGAAGGAAATCGCGTCAAAGCCGGTGATGGCTTTCAGGCTGTTTTCCATATCAGCAAGCAATTCGCGGTAGCCGGCGGTTTGCGCTTCAGGAGCATAAGGGTGGATGTCGGTGAACTCTGCCCAAGTAATCGGCAACATTTCCGCAGTCGCATTGAGCTTCATGGTACAGCTGCCCAATGAAATCATGCTGCGGTTCATCGCCAAATCGCGGTCTTCGAGTTTTTTCAGGTAGCGCAGCATTTCGTGTTCGGTGTGGTAACTGTTGAACACAGGATGTTGCAGAATGTCGTCTTGACGCAGCAATTCGGCATTCAGACGGCCTTTGACGTCATCGGCAAATGTGAACGTATCCTTGCCGGTAAACGCGCGGTACAAATCAACCAAATCTTCGTATGCCGATGTTTCATGGAATGCAGCCGCAACTTGAGTATCATTGACGCGGCGCAGGTTGTAACCCGATTCCAAAGCAGCGGCAAACACTTGGTCTGCTTTCTCTTTGCTGCCGAAATCAACGGTAACGGTATCGAAGAAGACCTTGTGAACCACATTCAGGCCGTCTGAAACCAGCGCATCGGCAAAGGCAGAAGCCAGCGCATGAATGCGGTTGGCAATGCGTTTCACGCCTTCAGGGCCGTGGTAAACGGCATACATACCGGCCAAGTTCGCCAGCAATGCTTGTGCGGTACAAATATTTGACGTGGCTTTTTCGCGGCGGATGTGTTGCTCGCGGGTGGACAAAGCCATGCGCAAGGCAGGCTTACCCGATGCGTCTTTGGATACGCCGATGATGCGGCCCGGGGCGGAACGTTTGAACTCGTCTTTAAACGCGAAATAAGCGGCGTGCGGACCACCGAAGCCCATCGGCACGCCGAAGCGCTGGGTGTTGCCCAAAGCAATATCTGCACCCAATTCAGCCGGAGACTTCAGCAAAACCAAACTCATGATGTCGGCGGCAACGGCAACGATTGTGCCTTTTGCTTTCAGACGGCCGATAACGTCCTGCAAGTCTTGCACATCGCCGTCTTTGCCGACGTATTGGAACAGCGCGCCGAAGTATTCGCCTTCATCTGCTTGGGCAAAATCGCCGACCACCAGCTCGAAGCCGAAATATTTAGCACGGGTTTTCATCACGTCCAAAGTTTGCGGATACACACGCTCGTCCACAAAGAAACGCTCGGATTTCACTTTGCCCACGCGGTGCGCCATCGCCATCGCTTCGGCGGCAGCGGTTGCCTCATCCAGCAAAGACGCGCCTGCCACAGGGAAACCGGTCAAATCGATACACACCTGCTGGAAGTTCAACAAAGCTTCCAAACGACCCTGAGCAATTTCCGCCTGATACGGGGTGTAGGCAGTGTACCAACCCGGATTTTCCAATACGTTACGCAAAATCACATTTGGCACGCGGGTCGGGTAATAACCCAAGCCGATATAGGACTTGTTGATCACGTTTTTCGACGCAATGCCTTTCAGTTTCGCCAATGCGTCCGCCTCGGTCAACGCTTCTGGTAAATTGAGTTCGGACGGCATACGGATGCTTTGCGGCACGGTATTGCCGACAAAATCATCCATGCTCTTCTCGCCGAGCGCTTCCAAAAGCGCAGCCTCGTCGCCAAAGCTCAAATGGCGCGCGGCAAATTCGTTCGGGTTGAACAATTCAGATAGTTTCATTTCTACTCCTTCGGTGTTATCGATATCAACACTGTTTTTTCTTGCAGATGTTGTTTCAGACGGCCTCCGCCCACTTTGGACGACATGCCAATATTTCCCTATAAACCGGACAGGTTTCCACATGTGCGCCGGGTAGGTAGCCGGTACTCATCAGAAATTCGCCGACGATTTCGCCGCCGACAAATTTGAAATGTTTTTTAAACAGCTTCACCCATTCAGCCTTGTCGAGCGGATGGTGTGTATCCAGCCAGTTTTTGAATGAGCCGTATTCTTGCTGTATTTGTTTGATTTGTCGCGCATTGTAGATGGCTGCGTTGATTTTCAGGCGGTTGCGGACGATGCCTGCATCGGCAAGCAGCCGCTCAATATCGGTTTCGTCAAATGCGGCGACCATATCGATATCGAAACCTTTAAATGCCGTCTGAAATGCCTGCTGCTTTTTCAGCATCAGCGTCCAGCTCAATCCTGCCTGATTGATTTCCAACACCAGCCACTCAAACAATTCATTGTCGTCCTCAATCGGAAAACCGTATTGCGTGTCGTGATAATGTTTGTTGGGGTTGTCCGTATCGTCGGGAAGCGTGGCGACAAATTCGCAGTAATTCATGTTTGCTGAGGAAAAATTGAAACAAAGGCCGTCTGAAAGCATTTTTCAGACGACCTAAGACCTGCAATATCAAACAGATGAAAAACCTGTTTGAATGTTTGCAAAAATCAAGCTACTTCGCCTGCGTATTGTTCGGCAGTCAGCAGACCGTCGTAATCGGCAGGGTTGGCAGGTTTGATTTTGAAGAACCAGCCTGCGCCGTAAGGGTCGCTGTTGGCAGTTTCCGGAGCGCTTGGTAAATCTTCGTTGACGGCAACGATTTCGCCTGCAATCGGAGCGTATACGTCAGATGCGGCTTTTACAGACTCAACCACACCGGCTTGCTCTTCGGCAGCCAGGTTTGCGCCGACTTCTGGCAGCTCGACAAACACGATGTCGCCCAACAGCTCTTGCGCGTGATGGGTAATGCCGACGGTGATGGTACCGTCTTCTTCAAGGCGCAGCCATTCGTGGCTGGCAACGTATTTCAGTTCTGCTGGGATGTTGCTCATGGTTTGATACTCCATTAATAGGGGGTTATTTTCAGACGGCATCTTCATGAATCAATATCCACAGATGCCTTGTTCAATGCTTTCTACAAACGTCCGTACCGGACGACAATTAAAACCTGCTTTCAGACGGCCCTTAACAAATAAAGGCCGTCTGAACCGATATTAATCAAACTGTTTTTGACCGTTGCGGACGAACGGCAGCTTCAGTACGCGTACGTCCACTTCTTTGCCGCGAATCAGGACTTTGGCGGTATCGCCGTCAAAGTCTTTCGGTACGCGCGCGATGGCGATGGATTGTTTCAGGCTTGGAGAGAATACGCCGCTGGTGGTTTCGCCTTGGCCTTTGTCGGTCAACACTTCCATATGCGCGCGCAGGATGCCGCCTTTTTCGAGCAACAGGCCGACCTGTTTGACGGCAACGCCTTTTTCTTTCAATGCCAGCAAGGCGGCTTTGCCGACGAAATCGCGGCTTTCGTCTTTTAAGTCAACGGTCCAACCCATGCCTGCTTCGAGCGGGCTGGTATTGTCGTCCATATCGTTGCCGTAGAGGTTCATACCGGCTTCCATGCGCAGGGTGTCGCGTGCGCCGAGGCCGCAAGGTTGTACGCCTGCTGCTTGCAGGGCTTTGAAGAATGCGACGGCTTCAGTGCCCGGCAGAATCACTTCGACGCCGTCTTCGCCGGTATAGCCTGTACGGGCGACAAACCAGTCGTTACCCAAGTCTGCACCTTGGAACGGTTTGAGGCCGTGAATCACGTCCGCCCATTCAGGTTTGACGGTCAGGAGTTTTTCGATGGCTTTCGGGCCTTGTACGGCGAGCATACCGAGGTCGTAGCGCGGATTGAAGGCAACGCCGAACTCTTGGCCGACTTTGTGGAATTGCGCCGTGTCTTTTTCGCGGGTCGCGCCGTTGGACACGATGCGGTATTGTGTTTCGGCTTCGTTGGTGCGGTAAACGATCAAGTCGTCAATCACGCCGCCGTTGTCGTTGAGCAAAGCGGAATAAAGGGCTTTGCCGACAAAAGCGAGTTTGGCGACATCGTTGGCAATCAATTTGCGGAAAAAAGCTTTGGCATTTGCGCCTGCTACGTCGGTAACGAGCATATGGGATACGTCAAACATACCGGCGTCGGTACGCACGGCTTCGTGTTCGGCGATTTGTGAACCATAATGGATGGGCAGCTCCCAGCCGGCAAAATCTACCAGCTTCGCGCCTGCATCTTGATGGGCTTGATGAAATGGGGTGGTTTTCAGAGCAGTCATTCTCAAGTTTCTCCGGATTTTTTGTTCAGATGCCGCCCGCGCACCTATGCGCGGATGACCCTATCTGTCCTTGAACCTGAGATTTTCGGCCGTATCCGCATGATGGCAAACCAGTCTGCTCACTGCTTTGCGCGGTTGTCTGAATGGTGGTTCAGACGGCCTTCTCCCCTTCGGTGGACGTTATTCCAACGCCGCTCTCCAGATTGTTTGTTTCAATGTGCAGTCCCTGATACCTGAGCGATTTAAGGGTGTCTGCGCCTTCGGTGGTTACATTGTAGTTGGGTGTAACACTCTCCTGCACATTTCCCGATTATGTCTTGAATCGGCGGTTTGGGCAAGTAGCCGACGAATATTTATGATGTGAATATTCGTCTTTTTATTGGGGCGGCAAAACCTGAGCCTTTATAAAATTGTTAACTATGCGGCAAATGTTTTTGCAAAAGTCTCAGGCCGTCTGAAGCCCTTACCCGTTTTTCCTATATAATTCTGTTTTTTCGATTTATCCGCGTCCATCATGAACCGCCTCAAACGCATTAAAACCATCCTCTGCACGCTCTACCGCTACCGCCTTGCCGAGCTGATTGCCTCGCTGGTCCGTCCGGGTTGGGCGCGGACTTTCCTCAATATGCTGCCGCAGTCGTCCAAGTTCAAACACGAGACGCCTGCCGTGCGCCTGCGTTTGGCGTTGGAAAGCCTGGGGCCGATTTTCATCAAATTCGGACAGGTATTGTCCACGCGCCCCGATTTGATTCCGCATGATTACGCGGTCGAACTGGCAAGGCTGCAAGACAAAGTGCCGCCGTTTGACGCACAGCTTTCGCGCTCGCAAATCGAAAAATCTTTGGGCCAATCCATCGACACTTTATACGCGGAATTTGAAACCGAGCCTGTCGCCAGCGCGTCCATCGCCCAGGTACACAAAGCCCGCCTGCATTCGGGCGAACAGGTCGCCGTGAAAGTCTTGCGCCCCAACCTTTTGCCCGTTATCGAACAGGATTTGTCGCTGATGCGCTTTGGCGCAGGCTGGGTGGAACGTTTGTTTTCAGACGGCAAGCGTTTGAAGCCGCGCGAAGTGGTGGCCGAATTTGACAAATACCTGCACGACGAGTTGGATTTGATGCGCGAAGCTGCCAATGCCAGCCAACTCGGGCGCAATTTCCAAAACAGCAATATGCTGATTGTGCCGAAGGTGTTTTACGATTACTGCACCAGCGACGTACTGACCATCGAATGGATGGACGGCACGCCGGTATCCGATATCGCCAAACTCAAAGCCGACGGCATTGATTTGCACAAACTTGCCGATTACGGCGTGGAAATCTTCTTTACCCAAGTCTTCCGCGACGGCTTTTTCCATGCGGATATGCACCCCGGCAATATTCTGGTCGCCGCCGACAACCGCTACATCGCCCTCGATTTCGGCATCGTCGGCACGCTGACCGATTACGACAAACGCTATCTCGCCATCAACTTCCTCGCCTTCTTCAACCGCGATTACCACCGCGTCGCCACCGCCCACATCGAATCAGGTTGGGTGCCTGCCGACACGCGCGCGGAAGAATTGGAAGCCGCTGTCCGCGCCGTGTGCGAACCTGTGTTCAACAAACCGATTTCACAGATTTCCTTCGGCTTGGTACTGATGCGCCTGTTTGAAGTCAGCCGCCGCTTCAATGTCGAAATCCAACCGCAGCTGGTATTGCTGCAAAAAACGCTGCTCAACATCGAAGGCTTGGGCCGCCAGCTTGATCCCGATTTGGACTTGTGGAAAACCGCCAAACCGTTTTTGGTGCGCTGGATGAACGAACAGGTCGGCCCCAAAGCCCTTTGGCGCAACCTCAAAAACGAAGCCCTCGACTGGGCGCAAATCATCCCTTCCCTGCCGCGTAAAATCAGTGCGCTGGTTGATGAAAACCGCCAACAGGAAATGCGTGATGCCTATGTACATCTGGTCAAAGTACAGCAACGCCAAAGCCTGTGGCTGGGTGTGATTGCGGTCGTTTTGCTGCTGATTTTGCTGTTTAAGTAAACCGTAATACAGCTTTAAACGACATAATAAAGGCCGTCTGAAATCTGATTTTCAGACGGCCTTTTATATACCAAACCTATTCTTTTTTCTCGTGCTGAACATTTCCGCTTTCGGCTTCGATATGCCGTCTGAAGCGCAAACCTGCGGCATGGTAAAACGGATGCGGCGAGAATTGGCGCGAGACTTGCGAAGCGAAGATGCAAGTCAGCAGCATCCAAAACAGTAAATTCTGTCCGCCCGTCATTTCCATTACCACCACGGCGGCGGTCAACGGCGATTGGGTCGCGGCGGCAAGGAACGCGGCCATGCAAAGCAAAACCGCGACATTGGACGCATCGCCCAGTTGCGCGAAAGAGGCCATGTGTTCGCCTATCATCGCGCCAATGGTTAAAGACGGCGTGAAGATACCGCCGGGAATACCTGCCCAGTAGCTGAACACGGTTGCCGCCCATTTTGCGGCGGCCAAACCGAACGGCGCTTCATACGCGCCTTTAAGTGCGGCTGCGGCTTCGTGATAGCCCGTACCATAGGTTTTGCCTTGATAAAACGTACCGAGCAGCGCCAGCAAGATACCCATTGCAAAGGCGACCACCAACAAATGACGACGGATGAAACTGCGCCAGCGTACCGGTGCGAATGCCGCCGCGCCGCGATACAAAAAGCTACTGAACAATCCGCCTGCCACACCGCAGACGATGCCCGACACCGCGGCCCACATCAGCATATCTGGCAGCTCATGCCCTTGAAACCCTGAAAAATACGGGTTGTTACCCTGTATTGCCACTTGAATGAAACCGGCCGCCAAAACGCCCATCAGGATTTGGCGTTCCCAACGCAAAATCACGCCGCGCCCCAATTCTTCGATGGCAAACACCACGCCGGCCAAAGGCGCGTTAAACGCCGCCGCCAAACCGCCGGCCGCGCCTGCGGCAATCAAATCGTTTTCCTGCATGCCCCTAAACGCCAGCCCGTGCTTTTTACACCACGCGCCCCAAGCGTTCATGACCGCCGCACCCACTTGTACAGACGGCCCTTCCCTACCGATCGACGCCCCCAAAATCATGCCCAAAAACGTCAGCGGAATCTTAAAAAAGGTTTCGCCCAGACGAATCAAACGGGTTTTCTGCGCGCCATACGGCAAAGACAAAGAAGCGATGACCTGCGGAATACCGCTGCCGGAAGTGTACGGCGCAAATTTGCGCGTAAACCACGCCAAAAGCGGCAAGCCCAGCGGCAAGGCCACCCACGCAAACCACGGATATTTGCCCACCAACAAAGCATTCCATTCCAAAGCCAAATCCGCCAAACGCGCAAACAGCAAAGCCGTCAGGGCAACCAGCGCCGAGCCTGCCAGCAAAAATAGAAAGGCCATGCTCTTTTTCGACAGGCGTTTGGTTTGGCGGATTTTGTGGGCGAGGCGCGCCGCCCAAGTCTGTGGAAATTTCATAATAGGCATGCAGTCAATGTGTTCAGACGGCCTTGATACTTTTCTCAAAGGCCGTCTGAAAACAAGGATAAAGGTTTTTAAGAACGGTAATCCGCGTTAATCGACACATACTCGTGCGACAAATCGCAGGTATAGACAACCGCCTCCGTATCGCCGCGTTGCAAATCGATGCGGACGGTGATTTCCGGACGGTTCATCACCGCTTGCCCTGCCTCTTCGGTATAGCTTCCCGCGCGGCCGCCGTTTTCGGCAACCAACACATCATCCAGCCACATTTTCAAAGCATCGACATCCAAGTCTTCAATACCGGCATAGCCGACGGCGGCCAACAGACGGCCCAAGTTCGGGTCGGAGGCAAAGAACGCGGTTTTTACCAAAGGCGAATGGGCGACGGCATAAGCCACCTTGCGCGCTTCTTCGCGGGTTTTCGCGTTTTGCACTTCAATCGTGATGAACTTGGTCGCACCCTCGCCATCACGGACAATCGCCTGCGCCAATTCCAAAGCCAGCGAACCGAGCAAGGCTTTGAGCTGCGCATAGCGCGGATCGGCGGTATTGTCGATTTCGCTCTGACCGCAACGGCCTGTCGCCATAATGACGAAGCTGTCGTTGGTGCTGGTATCGCCGTCCACGGTAATCGTATTGAAACTTTCGTCTGCGATTTCTTGCGTCATCAGCTGTAAAATCGGCTGGGACACTTTGGCATCGGTGGCGATAAACGACAACATGGTCGCCATGTTCGGATGAATCATGCCCGAGCCTTTGGCGATACCGGTAGCGCGGACTGTGTGTTTTTCGCCGACCAGGCCTGTGCGTGAAGCAGCTTTCGGTACAGTATCCGTCGTCATGATGGCACGCGCCGCGTCCGACCAGAATGCAGGGCGTACTTGCGGCAAAGCGGCCACAATTTTATCCACAGGCAGCGGCTCCAAAATCACGCCGGTCGAAAACGGCATAATCTGATTGGATTGGCAGCCGACCTGTTCTGCCGCCGCCGCGCACACTTTAATCGCGTCCAGACGGCCTTGTGCGCCGGTACCCGCATTGGCATTGCCCGTATTGATGACTAAGGCACACACACCGTCTTGGTCAAACAGATGCGACTTGGCAATATGCACCGGCGCGGCGCAGAAACGGTTTTGCGTAAACACCGCGCCCACCGTATGACCGCCGCCCAACACCATCAGCGTCAAATCGTCGCGGTCTTGTTGCTTGATGCCGGCACGACCTGTAAACAGACGGATGCCGTCGATTTCCAACAATTCGTCTGCACGTTTTTCAGTCAAATTTACAGCCATATCATTTTCTCCTGTTTACACTATTTTCAGACGGCCTAAACGCTATACGCCCAATAAGGGAATCAAGATAGGCACCAATATCGCCGTCAACACGCCGTTGAGCGTCAAGCCCAAACCGGCATATGCGGCCATACGGCGGCCGTATTCCAAAGACGCCGCAATACCCATCGCATGTGAGGCCGTACCCAAAGACATTCCTACTGAAGAAGGCATATACAACGCCCCTTTCAACACTTTATATCCGACCATCTGTCCAAAAAGCCCGGCAATAATCACCGTTGCTGCCGTAATCGCCGGAATACCGCCGATAGACGCCGTGATTTCAATCGCAATCGGATTCGTCACGGATTTAGAAGCCAGCGACAGAATCACTTCGCGCGAAGCGCCCAGCCATTTGGCAAAATACACGCCCGTAACAATACCTGTCACGCTGCCCGCCAACTGCGACAGCACCACCGGCAACCACTGGCTGCGGATACGGTCCCAATTTCGATAAAGCGGCACGGCCAGCAACACGACTGCCGGTTTCAACCAAAAATCAATAAAGTGAGAAGCAGAATGGTACAGCTCGTAATCGATGGCAAATACCTTCAAATACCCCATCAACACCAGCGTACTGATCAATACCGGATTACACAGCACATTCCCCGTGCGCGCCCGAATCTGCACTGCCAAAGCATATACGGCCAAAGTCAGGAACAACATGACCGAGGGCATACGCAACAGCCCGTCTATGTTCATCACATCCACCTCCTGACCCACTCATGCACTTTGCCGGTCACCAACAATACGCAGATCGTACTGCCGATTGTGGCCGTCAAAATCGAAAACCAGTCGTTTGCAATCACGTCCAAATAGCTGATGACGGCCACGCAAGGCGGCACCAAAAACAAAGTCAGGTTCGCCATCAAAATATCTGCCAGCTCTCCCACCCAAGACAATTTGACCCAGCCGGCCTGAAGCGCGGCAAACAGCAAAGCCATGCCGACAATACTGCCCGGCAGCTTCAACCCCAAAATCCAAACGGCCGTCTCGCCCAAAGCCAGGCAACCCAATACCACCAATAAGGCACGAATAATATTCATTAAGCCGGTTTCTCCTTATCCTTTTTCAGACGGCCTCAAAAAATTTATTAATCATTGAATCATATCGTGCCACAGGCCGTCTGAAAAGGGAAGAAACGCCTTCCTACAAGTTTAATGAAAGATAAGTATGATTACTCTAGCGGGTTGCTTAGGCAATGTCGAAACCCTTACCCTGCTTTTTGTCTTTAACGGCCGCCGCAAACCGGGCATTCGGGATTACGTCTTACCCCGTATTGCTGCCATTTTCCACTCAACGCGTTATAGGTGGAAAGTTTGCCGTGCGACGGCGTACCGATACCGATCAGCACTTTAAGCGCTTCGGCGGCTTGGGTCGTTCCGATAACGCCGACCAATGGTGAAAAAACGCCGAACAATGCACAAGCGCCGTCGCTGGCTTGTTCGCCGTCAAACAGACAGGCATAGCAAGGCGTATCAGGAAGATCGGGACGGTACACGGCAATTTGTCCGTCAAAGCCGACGGCCGCGGCGGAAACCAAAGGCGTGCGCGTGGCAACGGCGGCACGGTTGACCGCCTGGCGTGTGGGATAATTGTCGGAACAATCAAGAATGATGTCGGCGGCATTTGCCAATTCGACAAGCTTGGCTTCATCGAGAAATTCGGCAATGGCGGTAATATGTGTTTGGCTGTTGATCTGTTTCAGACGGCCTTGCATGACCAAAGCCTTGTTTTTACCGATGTCGGCTTCGGTAAACGTGATTTGGCGTTGAAGGTTGGTTTCGTCGATAGTATCGGCATCGGCAATCGTCAGGCGGCCGATACCGGCGGCGGCAAGATACGGCAAGGCCGCCGCACCCAGCCCGCCGCAACCGACAACGAGCGCATGGGCGGCCAAGAGTTTTTCTTGGCCTTCGATACCAATTTCGTCAAGCAGGATATGGCGGCTGAACCGCAAAAGTTGTTGATCGTTCATCATAATAATAAGGCCGTCTGAAACCCAACGTTCAGACGGCCTGAGTGGTTTAGAAATTAATATTTTCGTATGCGTTGTCAAACAGGAAAGGACGGCCTTCGCTGCTGGTTTCGGATTCGAGGCGGATGCCGCTGAGCATCATATTGCGGTCAACGTCTTTCATCATGTCGTAAACGCTCAAGAGTGCCAAATTGAGGCCGGTCAGGGCTTCGGTGGCAATGCTGCCGTTGCTGTGCGCTTGGACGGTTAATGTGGCTTTCAGGCAGGCCAGCTCAACGTTAATATCGAAATCAACCTGCACGCCGATGATGCGTCCGGGCAGGTGCAGCGGAATCAGGTTGGCGGTCTGTTTGATGCTCTGAATGGCGGCAACGCGGGCGATGGTCAGGATACTTGCCTTTTCGGTGGCATTCTCTATCAACACCCGTATCGCCTGCTGGCTCATGTTGACGGTGCCGACGGCGACGGCGGTGTGTTGTTCAGGAAAATCGGGCTGGTTGGGAAATTCAATCATGGGTTTCTCGCCTCTGTTTTGATGGGCAATATTTTACGGCATTTTACAGACAGCGACCACGCAGCGGATACGGACGGCTGTTTTCCGGTTTGAAATGTATCGGACGGCAGCATTGGCAGTTTACAAAAATTTGCTATACAATGGATTCAGGACAAACCCAAATTAACATTTAAATAAGAGAAAAATCATGCAACTGCATATCTTAAATAATCCAAAAGATGCCGCTCTGGCGGCGGATGCGGAATTTTTAAAACAGTCTCTTTTCAATCTGCTGCATGAGGAAGCGTCGCCTTTGGTGGTCGAAACCGTTAAGTTATTATCGACTTCAGACGACAGCGCTGCCCTAATTGAGAAGGTGTTGCCGCAATTGGACGAACAACAAACCCACGATTTAACCTTAGCCTGCGGCCTGTTCGCACAGATTTTGAACATCGCCGAAGACGTGCACCACGAACGCCGCCGCCAAATCCACGAAGATGCCGGCCACAGCGCAGCAGAAGGCAGTCTGACGGAAACAGTGCGCAAGCTCAAAGCCGGAAAAGTCAACGGCAAAGCGGTGCAACAACAACTGGACAACACGGTCGTTACCGCCGTTTTGACCGCGCACCCGACCGAGGTGCAACGCCAAACCGTCTTGAGCTTCAACCGCCGCATCCGCGCGCTGCTGCCGCAACGCGAACGCTGCACTAATCCTGATGCACTGGCTCAATTGCGCCGCGAAATCGACACAGTCCTTTTGGGCTTGTGGCAGACCAGCGAAACGCGCCGCCACAAACTTAGCGTCAACGACGAGATCAACAACGGTGTATCCATCTTCCCGATGAGCTTCTTTGAAGCCCTGCCTAAACTCTACCGCACAATGGAACGCGATTTTCAGACGGCCTATCCCGGCGTCCGCGTTCCGAATATCCTTAAAATCGGCGGCTGGATCGGCGGCGACCGCGACGGCAACCCGTTCGTTTCTGCCGAAACCTTGCGTTTTGCGTTCAGACGGCATGCCGACGCCGTATTCCGTTTCTATCGCGGCGAACTCGACAAACTCTACCGCGAATTGCCGCTCTCCATCCGCCGCGTCAAAGTCAATGACGATGTGATGGCACTTTCCGCCCAGTCTCCCGATGAAGAAATCGCCCGCGCCGAAGAACCCTACCGCCGCGCCATCGCCTACATCATGGCACGCGCTATGGGCAAGGCACGTTCACTCGGTTTGGGCATGGGCTGCAAATTCGGCTTCCTCGAGCCTTATGCCACGGTTGAAGAGTTCCTCAACGACCTGAAAAAACTGCAACGCTCGCTCCACGAAAACGGCAGCCAACTGCTGGCAGAAGGCCGTCTGGCCGACATTATCCGCAGCGTGTCCGTGTTCGGTTTCCACATGATGCCGCTCGACCTGCGCCAACACGCAGGCAAACACGCCGATGTGGTTGCCGAGCTTTTCCAACACGCAGGTTTGGAAGACTACAACAGCCTGAACGAAGAGCAAAAACAAGCCGCCCTGTTGCGCGAATTGAGCCATCAACGCCCGTTGTACAGCCCGTTCATCACATACAGCGACCATACCCGCCACGAGCTGGCAATTCTCAACGAAGCACGCAAAATCAAAGACGAATTCGGCGAAGATGCCGTGACGCAAAGCATTATTTCCAACTGCGAACAACCCAGCGACCTACTCGCCTTGGCATTGCTGCTGAAAGAAAGCGGCCTGTTGACGGTTGAAAACGGCAAACCGCGCAGCCGCATCAACATCGTGCCTCTGTTTGAAACCATCGAAGCGCTCGAAAACGCCTGTCCGGTCATGGAAACCATGTTCCGCCTCGACTGGTATGACGCCCTGCTCGAAAGTCGCGGCAACATCCAAGAAATCATGCTCGGCTACTCCGACTCCAACAAAGACGGCGGCTACGTTACCAGCTCATGGTGTCTGTATCAGGCCGAATTGGGCTTGGTCGAACTCTTCAAAAAATACGATGTACGCATGCGCCTGTTCCACGGCCGCGGCGGCAGCGTAGGCCGCGGCGGCGGCCCGTCTTACCAAGCCATTTTGGCGCAACCCGCAGGCAGCGTTGCCGGACAAATCCGCATTACCGAGCAAGGCGAAGTCATTACCGCCAAATACGCCGACCCGGGCAATGCCCAACGCAACTTGGAAACCTTGGTCGCCGCGACTTTGGAAGCCAGCATCCTGCCGGACAAAAAAGACCCTGATGCCAAACTGATGCAGGATTTGTCGGACGTATCGTTCAAATACTACCGCGAACTGATTACCCACCCCGACTTCATCGACTACTTCCTGCAAACTAGCCCGATTCAGGAAATCGCCACCCTCAACCTCGGCAGCCGTCCCGCCAGCCGCAAAACCCTAGCGCGGATTCAGGACTTGCGCGCGATTCCGTGGGTATTCTCCTGGATGCAAAACCGCCTCATGCTGCCGGCTTGGTACGGTTTCGGCAGCGCAGTGGAAACCTTGTGCGAAGGCAAACCCGAAACCCTCTCCGCCCTGCGCGAACACGCCCAAAACAACCCGTTCTTCCAAGCCATGCTCTCCAATATGGAACAAGTGATGGCAAAAACCGACATCACTTTGGCGGAAAACTATGCCGGCTTGAGCGAATCGCCCGACAAAGCAAAAGTCATCTTCGGCATGATCAAGGAAGAATACCAACGCAGCCGCAAAGCACTGCTCGACCTGCTGCAAACCGAAGAGCTTCTGCGCGACAACCGCAGCCTTGCCCGTTCGCTTGCCTTGAGGATTCCATACCTGAACGCCCTCAACGGCCTGCAAGTCGCCATGCTCAAACGCCTACGCAAAGAGCCCGACAATCCGCACGCCCTGCTGATGGTTCACCTGACCATCAACGGCGTAGCGCAAGGTTTGCGTAATACCGGTTAAAGCAGTACGGAAAAAAAGGCCGTCTGAAACAGTTTTCAGACGGCCTTTCAACCAACTGCGAACCATAGCAAAGGCTTTATCCATAAGCCTCATAATGTTTTTCAACCTGCTTGCCACTCTTACCCTATTCATTTAACTTACCCTGTATTTCAAACCATTGTGGGCAACAGCAGATAATCCACTGCTAAATCAAAGTGTTCACTTAAGTATGGCAACCGCTTCAGCATGATGGATGGTCGACCTACTGACATACCTTACCGCGGCACTGCCACATATCGCCGCACAATAAGCTTTCAGACAATCCTAAGGCCGTCTGAAAAACGAAAACATCTTACGCCAAGGCAACTATCATTATGTTTGACATTGTATTTATCTTGTTATTCGGCAGGCTTCAGCCACACAAAACACCCGATTCATCCGACACGCCCGTCCCTTTTGGGCATTCGGCAGCAGGCTCGGCTTTAATTTATTTATGCATACGCATAGGGATAATCATCCTTCATGATTCGATTTCCGGAGCCATTGACAGCCTCCCCCTCATTCTGTTTCAAACAATCTGCATGTTCGGCTGTCTGGTTTTGTATTTCAAAATGTTACGTACCGCATCCAACCCGAAATACCGTCAGATGATTTATTGGGTACTGGGCATTCTTTTGGGTTTGATCTTAAGCCTCCTATCCGGAAATTTGTTTTATTTAATGGCTTTATTCATTTTCTCATTCTTCGGAAGCACAATAAGCTGAATGCCTGCCCCTCTTTTTTCAGACGGCCTTTTATCATAAGAACACACCAGCATTGCGGCTGTTTTGAGTACCTCCACAATATGCTATAATCCGCCGTTAAACTTTTATCTTTTCAGGAAAAACCATGAGCTTGAAATGCGGCATCGTCGGTTTGCCCAACGTCGGCAAATCCACCCTCTTTAACGCGCTGACCCAATCGGGTATCGAAGCGGCAAACTATCCTTTCTGTACCATCGAACCCAACGTCGGCATCGTTGAAGTCCCCGACCCGCGCATGGCGGAGCTCGCGAAAATCGTCAATCCGCAAAAAATGCAGCCCGCCATCGTCGAGTTCGTCGACATTGCCGGTTTGGTTGCAGGCGCGAGCAAAGGCGAAGGCTTGGGCAACCAGTTCCTCGCCAACATCCGCGAGACTGACGCGATTGTTAACGTCGTGCGCTGCTTTGACGACGACAACATCGTCCACGTCGCAGGCAAAGTCGATCCGATTGCCGACATCGAAACCATCGGCACCGAACTAGCGCTTGCCGACCTCGCCAGCGTCGAAAAAGCCATCGTCCGCGAAGAAAAACGCGCCCGCTCAGGCGACAAAGATGCGCAAAAACTGGTCGAACTGTGCAAAAAACTGCTGCCGCATCTGGACGAAGGCAAACCCGTCCGCTCCTTCGGTTTGGACGCGGAAGAACTCGCCATGCTCAAGCCACTGTTCCTGCTGACCGCCAAACCCGCCATGTATGTCGGCAACGTTTCCGAAGACGGTTTTGAAAATAACCCGCACCTCGACCGCCTGAAAGAATTGGCTGAAAAAGAAAACGCGCCGGTTGTGGCCGTATGCGCCGCGATGGAAAGCGAAATCGCCGAATTGGAAGACGACGAAAAAGCCGAATTCCTCGCCGAAATGGGCTTGGAAGAACCGGGCCTGAACCGCCTGATTCGTGCCGGCTACGACCTCTTGGGCCTGCAAACCTACTTCACTGCCGGCGTCAAAGAAGTCCGCGCTTGGACCATCCACAAAGGCGACACCGCGCCACAAGCCGCCGGCGTGATTCACACCGACTTTGAACGCGGCTTCATCCGTGCCCAAGTTATCTCCTACGAAGACTTCATCGCTTTAGGCGGCGAAGCCAAAGCCAAAGAAGCAGGCAAAATGCGTGTGGAAGGCAAAGAATACGTCGTACAAGACGGCGATGTGATGCACTTCCTGTTTAACGTATAAAATCAGCATAACGCTTTTTCAGACGGCCTTTTCTAAGATTAAGGCCGTCTGAATTTATTTTCAGACGGCCTCATGTATTGAAATATCAACAAAACAAGACATTATCTCTATAATGAATGCGGGCATAGCCCGTAATTTTTCTTTCTTAAAATCTCTCATTTCTTGCCGACGCCTTAACTAAAAATAGCGCAAGATTACATCATCAATAACAATACCACTGATATGACAATAAATAATTAAACAATACCACATCGTATTGATTCATTATAAAAACAACATATTAAACATTATGTTGAAACTATCAACCGTATTCCTACTCTAATCTATTACTATTCAAACGCATATCATCAGCAATCATTCTAAGAAGGCAAACAAACTGCCCAGTACTGACAAACAATGGCCGACCTCCGAAATGCCCCCACTCTCGGCAGGAATCACTTTTCAGACGGCGCCATTAAAATAAACTAATTAAAATCAAAATATTATGAGCAAAGTTTTATCTTACCGCCCAGATATTGATACATTGCGTGCCGTTGCTGTTCTATCCGTTGTCGTTTTCCATATTGAAAAAAACTGGCTGCCTGGCGGCTTTCTTGGTGTCGATATCTTTTTTGTCATTTCCGGCTTTCTGATCACGATGATTATCCATCGTGAAATGAGCAGCGGGATTTTCTCGTTCAAAAAATTTTACATCCGCCGTATCAAGCGGATACTGCCCGCATTTTTTACCGTATTGACGGTAACGCTGATATGCGGCTTTCTTTTATTCACCAAAGATGATTTCTTCCTTTTATGGAGGACAGCTCTGTCCACCTTGGGGTTCATCTCCAATATCTTTTTTGCAAAGGGTCAGGGCTATTTCGATCCCATACAAGAAGAAAAACCTTTGCTTCACATTTGGTCTTTATCGGTCGAAGAACAATATTATTTCGTCTTCCCGATATTGCTGTTGCTGGTTGTCCGCAAAAGCTGGCGCACCCAGTTTGCCTTCCTCATCACGCTATGCGTATTCAGTATTTTGGCTTCTTTTATACCGACTGCGCTGGATAAATATTACCTTCCCCATCTGCGCGCCTGCGAAATGCTGATCGGCTCGTTGACGGCAGTGTGGATGCAATATCGGCAACAACAAGGGCTGGATACCGGCAAACAATATGCAGCGGCAGGCGCATTACTTTCCGTATGCGTACTGTTTGCCTGCCTGTTTACCTATACGGAAAAAACTGCCTATTTCCCGGGGCCTGCCGCCATGATTCCTTGTTTGGCCGCCGCCGCATTCATTTATTTCAATCAATTTGAACACCGGCTGAAAAAATTTTTCCAATGGAAGATTACTGTCGGTATAGGCTTGATTTCCTATTCACTGTATCTGTGGCATTGGCCTGTATTGGCTTTTATGAGATACATCGGTTCAAACAATCTGCCTTCTTATTCGACTGCAGCCGCGATTGTCTTAATGTTTGCACTCTCCCTGCTTTCTTATTATTTTGTCGAGAAGCCGTTTAAAAACTGGAAAGGCTCTTTTGCCCAATCTGTGACATGGGTTTATGCCGTCCCCATGCTTGTTTTGGCCATTATGCCTTTTCTTGCCATGAAGCTCCCGTTTATGCAGCAATACGACCGTATGGGATTGGCACGTTCCTACACTTCTTGTCACAACAATACCGACAAACAGTGTATTTGGGGCGATACAGACAAACAGCCGGAATTACTGATTCTAGGCGATTCGCATGCCGACCAATATAAAACGTTTTTTGATACCGTCGGCAAAAAAGAAAAATGGTCGGCAGCGATGGTTTCCGCGGACAGTTGCGCCTATGTAGAGGGTTATGCCGCCCCCGTATTCAAGCAAAACGCCTCCTGCCGTGCCGTTTATCAGTATGCCAAAGAGCATCTGCCCCAATACTCAAAAGTGCTTTTGGCCATGCGCTGGGGCAACCAAATGCCTGAAAACAGCAACTCCCTTGCTTACGATCCCGATTTTTTCAAAAAATTCGACCTCATGTTGCAAAAACTTTCTTCGGAAAAACAAGCGGTTTACCTGATGATAGACAACCCTAATCTGTCATACAACGGCTTGCGCGCCTATATTCTGTCTTACCGCATACCGGGATTTAGTCAAAATCTTGCCATTGATGAAACAGTCACTTCAAAAGGAAATGAACGCATCAAAGAATTGGCAGAAAAATATGCCAACGTGCATATTATCGATGCTACCGCCTATATTCCGGAGAACTTCAAAATCAACGGATTTCCGGTTTATTCCGATAGAGACCACATCAACCCTTACGGCGGCAGAGAACTGGCCAAGCGTTTTTCTGAAAAACACACGCTTCTTCAATAAGCCATAGCCATTCATCCGATGAAATTTGTTACAATTAGCAGTTTGTAAAACTGCTAATTTTTTTGGAAGATATCAATGAGCGTCATCAAAGACCTACAATCGCGTGGCTTAATCGCGCAAACTACCGACATCGAAGCCTTAGACGCTTTGCTAAACGAACAAAAAATTTCCCTCTATTGCGGTTTTGACCCGACAGCCGACAGCCTGCACATCGGCCACTTGCTGCCTGTATTGGCATTGCGCCGTTTCCAACAAGCCGGCCATACGCCGATTGCTTTGGTGGGCGGTGCGACCGGCATGATTGGCGACCCAAGCTTTAAAGCAGCCGAACGCAGCTTGAATTCTGCCGAAACCGTTGCCGGTTGGGTAGAAAGCATCCGCAACCAACTGACCCCTTTCTTAAGCTTTGACGGCGACAATGCGGCCATTATGGCCAACAACGCCGACTGGTTCGGCAGCATGAACTGCCTCGACTTCCTGCGCGACATCGGCAAGCATTTCTCTGTCAACGCCATGCTGAACAAGGAATCCGTCAAACAGCGTATCGAGCGCGACGATGTGGGCATTTCCTTCACCGAATTCGCCTACTCCCTGCTGCAAGGCTACGACTTTGCCGAATTGAACAAACGCCATGGCGCGGTTTTGGAAATCGGTGGCTCCGACCAATGGGGCAACATCACTGCCGGTATCGATTTGACTCGCCGCCTGCACCAAAAACAAGTATTCGGCCTGACCCTGCCTTTGGTAACCAAATCAGACGGCACTAAATTCGGTAAAACCGAAGGTGGCGCGGTATGGTTGAACGCGAAGAAAACTTCTCCGTATCAGTTCTACCAATTCTGGCTGAAAGTAGCCGATGCCGATGTGTATAAATTCCTGAAATACTTTACCTTCCTGTCCATCGAAGAAATCGACGCCATCGAAGCCAAAGACAAAGCCAGCGACACCAAGCCAGAAGCGCAACGCATTCTCGCCGAGGAAATGACCCGTCTGATTCACGGCGAAGAGGCCCTTGCCGCTGCACAACGCATTTCTGAAAGCCTGTTTGCCGAAGACCAAAGCCATCTCACCGAAAGCGACTTCGAGCAGCTGGCACTCGACGGACTGCCGACTTTTGTAGTTTCCGAGAGCATCAACGTGGTTGAAACTTTGGTGAAAACCGGTTTGGCGTCTTCCAACAAAGAAGCGCGCGGTTTTGTAAACAGCAAAGCGGTTTTGCTCAATGGCAAACCTGCTGAAGCCAATAATCCGAACCATGCCGCTGAAAAACCTGACGATGCCTACATGCTGACCGACGAACACAAACGTTTCGGCAAATACACCATCGTCCGTCGCGGCAAACGCAACCACGCTTTGTTGGTTTGGAAATAATCGTTAAACATTAAACGCACCGTTTAAAATAATCATGCCGTCTGAAATCAGCCACGCTTTTTTCAGACGGCATTTTCTATTGATAATAT
This sequence comes from Neisseria perflava, assembly GCF_019334725.1. Lineage (NCBI taxonomy): Bacteria > Pseudomonadati > Pseudomonadota > Betaproteobacteria > Neisseriales > Neisseriaceae > Neisseria > Neisseria perflava. The sequence continues at coordinate 2,172,505 of NZ_CP079818.1, forward strand.
CCAATTTTCCAAAAAGAAAGGACAGGTTTTACACCTGCCCTTCTATTAAGCCAATTTCCTTAAGAAACTTTTATCCCACACTTACTGCAAACGCTCATTTTCTTGACGTACGGCATTCACCACATCCGCGCCAAACAAAGCGTTGACATCGGTTTCATCAAACACATACTTAGTATGGCAGAAATCACAATCGATTTGAATGCTGCCTTGTTCTGCCACCACGCCGCCGACTTCCTGACCGCCAAGCATCAACAGCATATCACTGACTTTGCCGCGTGAGCAGGTGCAGGCAAATTCAATGGTCTCTGGTTCAAAAACGCGGGGCGGGGTTTCATGGTAAAGGCGGTAAAGGGCGTGATGCGCGTCCAAACCGGTCAATTCTTGCGGAGTAAGCGTTTGCGCAAGCGTAGTCACATGCTCCCATGCAGCATCATCCAATTCTTCCTCCGGCAGACGTTGCAGCAATAATGCACCTGCGGCTTGGTCGTCGGCGGCAAGCGTAATATAGGTATCGAGCTGCTCGGAACGTTTCATATAGTTGACCAACATTTGCGCAATGCTGTCGCCTTCCAGCGGTACAACACCTTGCCATGGGTCGGCATCTTTAGGCTGATGGGTCAAAACGAACACGCTGTTTTCGCCCAACAGCTCAGTCAGGCTTTCATCATCACGGATTTCAGCAGTTTCGTCCCAACGCGCGGTAGCACGGACAGTATTTTCAGAAGTCGCTTCCACCACCAACATTTTCAGACGGCCCTGACCTTGAACCTGAACAATCAGCGCGCCTTCATTTTTAAGGTTGGCAGACAATAAAGAACCAGCAGCCAACAATTCGCCCAATGCGCGACGGATGGCGACAGGATAATGTTTTTGGTTGACGATGTGGTGCCAAACCTTTTCGAGGCGGATGTGCATGCCGCGGATAGGCATATCGTCGAAGATAAAGCGTGTACGGATATCGCTGTGATTTTGTGTCATGTCAGTCTCTGAAAATAAATCAATGAATGCCGCTTATATGGTTGCAGCATCGGATAAATCAAGCGAAACCGCATTTAATGTTTTTCTAGTTTGTTTGGAAACAAGGGTTTAACGCAAAATAACAGCAGTTTTTTTGCCAAAAAGACGGTTTTTGAATACAATCAAGCAGATAACAAGAGAATGATACGGGATAACATCTCAGAAACCGGCAATGTGCCTGCAATCGGCAGGGAATGCCTTCTGAAACGGAAGTTTTTATAATGAATTTTTTACTCCGGCTCGCAGCAGTTTGGACTTCGGTCGCCATGCTCGCGAGCGTCAATTTTTCTTACGCCGATGATTTGGAAAACCTGATTACCACCCGTCAGCATGTTTTAAACCAATTCAACGACAACGCCAACGTTTACGGCAATACGCGTCAGGCAACCCCTGTCCACCCCGTCAATACACACCCCGCTTCAAGCAACAATACGCGCGCATCCTCAGGCAATGCAGACGAATTGATCGGCAGCGCCATGGGCTTGCTCGGCGTAGCCTACCGCTACGGCGGCACATCGGCTTCTACCGGCTTTGACTGCAGCGGCTTCATGCAACACATCTTTAAACGCGCCATGGGCGTAAACCTGCCGCGCACATCTGCCGAACAGGCGCAAATGGGCGTTGCCGTGAGCCGTTCGGAATTACAGCCGGGCGACATGGTCTTTTTCCGCACCATGGGGCGCGGCCGCATTTCCCACGTCGGCCTTTACATTGGCAACAACAATTTCATTCATGCGCCGAGAACGGGCAAACGTATCGAAATTACCAGCCTCAGCCACAAATATTGGAACGCGAAATACGCCTTCGGCCGCCGCGTGAAGAAAAACGATCCATCCCGCTTCTTGAATTGAGGTGCATAATGGCGATGCCGCAAATGCCCAAATGGTATGACGACGACGGTCAGATTGTTTCCTGCACCGAAAAAGTTAAAGTCATGACCGAAAACTTGAACGAACTGTACCAAATAGCGCAGGACGCATTTGAAGATGCGCTGCTGATGGGTTGCTCCGAAAAACAGTTGCGCGAATACTTCCGCGACTTAATGGCCGGACTGGAAAACCCTTATCAAAAAAACGGTTAGTTATTCGATCCATACAAAAAAGGCCGTCTGAAAGTTTTTCAGACGGCCTTTTTTATCGTGCAGATCCCCTACCCTATTGCTAACATTCCACCACGCGCACGGATACCGGTATGGCTTTTTTCTGCAAGGTAATGGCTAGGCCTGCGAGTGAGGTTTCTTTGTAGGTTGCCTTCATATCGCGGCCGGTTTGCAACATGGTTTGAATCACTTCATCAAGTGAGACTTTTTTATCTGTGCCGTCTTCCAAAAGCGCGAGGGTGGCGAGCTTGAGGGCTTTTTCGGCGGCGATGCCGTTGCGCTCGATACAGGGGATTTGCACCAAGCCGCCGACAGGGTCGCAGGTCAGACCCAAGTGGTGTTCCATGGCCATTTCGGCGGCGTTTTCCACTTGTTTCGGTGTACCGCCGATGACTTCGGCGTATGCGCCCGCCGCCATGGAACATGCTACGCCAACTTCGCCTTGGCAGCCGACATCCGCGCCGGAAATTGACGCATTGGTTTTATACAAAATACCGATGGCACCGGCAGTCAGCAGGAAATCCTCAACACGAGATTGGTTAGCGTGCGGATTAAATTTGCGGAAATAGTGTAAGACGGCAGGAATAATGCCTGCTGCGCCGTTGGTCGGTGCGGTGACAACGCGGCCGCCGGCGGCATTTTCTTCATTGACCGCCATGGCGTACACCATCGGCCAAAGTTGGGTATTGACGATTTCGCTCTCGCGCAGGACTTTGAGTTTGGCCGCCAACTGCGGCGCGCGGCGGCGGACGTTCAAGCCGCCCGGCAATTGCCCTTCCGCACCCAAGCCGCGCTTGATGCAGTTTTCCATCACATCGGCCACAGCGGCCACACGACGGCGGACTTCCTCCTCATCGCAACCTGCCAACGCCGCTTCATTAGCCAACACGACTTCGGAAATATTCAACTGGTTCAGACGGCATTGTGCCAACAACTCGTCGCAGTTTTCGTAAGGGTATGGCACGTCTGAATTTTCCTGCGCTTCTTGTGCAAACCCTTCGTCTGTTACGATAAAACCGCCGCCAACCGAATAATAGATCTGTTCTTTCAGCTTCAGGCCGTCTGAATTATAGGCGATAAAGTTCAAACCGTTCGGATGTTTGGGCAACACTTTGTCGCCGCGGATATCCAAATCTTTTTCGGGATTGAAGGTCATTTCACGGCCGTTGAATTTTAAAACGTGCTGCGTGCGGATGCGTTCCAAGCGTTGGGGGATGTCTGCAAGCGGAATATCGTGCGGCAGGCTGCCTTCCAAACCAAGCAATAATGCATCGAATGTACCGTGTCCGATACCGGTCAAAGCAAGCGAGCCGTACACTTCACTGACAATACGTGCCACTTGTGTATCTAAGTTTTCGGCATGCAGCAAATCGGCAAAAGCGGCCGCGGCCTTCATCGGGCCGACGGTGTGCGAGCTGGACGGGCCGATGCCGATTTTGAAAATATCAAAGATGCTGATCATAATTTTCCTATCATTGTGTGTGCGGGCGGGCTGTTTTTCAGACGGCCTTAAGGCCTAAAGAGGAATCTTTTGCACCGCTTGCCAATGCAAGTACCAAATGTCCGACAGTCATCAAAGGATCGCCTGCTTCCGGCGAGGTGTATTTCAGCGTCAGCGGTTTTTTACGCAAGGGTTCGTAATGGCTGACTTTACAATGCGGGTCTTCCAAACTTGTAGAACCGGCGCGGTATCTGTATGCCAACAGCCGTAAATCGTTCAAGTCCATCTTCATGCCGTTATCCAACAATTCGCGCAACTGGTTTTCCCAGGCAATATCGGTACTTCCGTCTTTAATGGCAATCAAGATGGACTTTTCGAGGATTTTTTTGATGTGCTGGTTCAAGGAGCGGATTGGGAAATGCCCCAGCCACAACAAATTGGTCTCTGCAAATTGTGCGGAAAACTGCTCGATAAACCAGGAATGTAAACCTCGATAATTCGGCGAATGAAACAGGGTTGATTTAACCTTGTTGCCATCTTTATCCAACATGTAATGGCAGCCGATAATCACGCTGCAAGATTCGGCAGCCCATCTGGGAATAATGACTTTGGGGGTAAAGAGCGTTTCGAGGCGTTGCTCGGTAAATTGTGTGGTGAAATCGGGGTTGTATTGCAACGATGTCGGTAAATAGCCGCGCCAAAGGTACATGCCGATCCTGTTTTCGCCGATGACATCCAAAAGTTGTTCCAGCATGATACGGCTAGGACATGAAATAAATTCGTCCGCATCCAGCGGAAAAACGAAATCTATCGCTTCATCTTTTGCTACAAGCTGCTTCATAAGCAGGTTTACCAATTGCTCTTGATTGTACTTGAGCGCTTGATATTGATAGATAAATACCGGTAAACCTTCTTCTTTCAATTGAATCAAGATTTCCCTTGTGCCATCGCTGCTGCCATGATCGATGATGTGCATTTCATCCATCAGCTCGAGATTATGACGGACAAACGATTCGATAACGTCGTTTTCGTTGCGCACCATACTGATGCTGATTAATTTTTTTCCCATAAATTACGCAATGTATTGAGATGTTTTAATATTTTTCAGACGGCCTCTATCCAACCGGCAATGCGTTTTTCAACGGCTTCGGCATTCAGCCCCAAATCGGCTAAGAGTTTTTTCGGATCGCCGTGTTCGGTAACTTTGTCTTCTACACCCAGCAGCAATACCGGTTTGCAGATGCCGTGTTTCCCCAACACTTCCAACACCGCGCTGCCTGCGCCGCCTTGTTCGGCGTTTTCTTCGGCGGTAACGACGTAATCGTGGCTTCTGGCGAGACGGACGATCAGTTCTTCGTCTATCGGTTTGACAAAGCGCATATCGGCAACGGTCGCGTTCAGCTTGTCGGCAGCGGCCAATGATGGGGTAACCATGCTGCCAAAGGCGATAACGGCAATTTTCTCGCCTTCGCGACGGATGATGCCTTTGCCGATTTCAACGGTTTCCAGGCCGTCTGAAACGGTTGCACCCGTACCTGTACCGCGCGGATAACGGACGGCGGACGGCGAATTTGCCTGATAGCAGGTTGAGAGCAGCAGGCGGCATTCGTTTTCATCGCTTGGTGCGGCAATAATCATGTTCGGCACGCAACGCAAAAAGCTCAAGTCGTACAAACCGGCATGGGTCGGGCCGTCTGCACCGACAATACCTGCACGGTCGATAGCGAACAAAACAGGCAGGTTTTGCAAGGCAACGTCGTGTACCAACTGGTCGTAAGCGCGTTGCAGGAAAGTGGAGTAAATCGCCACGACGGGCTTGATGCCTTCACATGCCAAACCGCCCGCAAAGGTAACGGCGTGTTGCTCAGCGATTCCGACGTCGAAATAGCGGTCGGGGAATTGCTGTTCAAACTCAACCAAGCCGCTGCCCTCGCGCATGGCAGGCGTGATGGCAACCAGACGCTCGTCCGCCGCCGCTTGGTCGCACAGCCATTGGCCGAATACTTGCGTATAAGTCGGTTTGGCCGCGGCAGGTTTGACTTCCGGCGCAGGCACTTCGCTCGGCAGCTTGGCGACAGCGTGGTATTTGACAGGATCGTTTTCGGCGAATTTGTAGCCGTTGCCTTTTTTGGTGATGACGTGCAGCAACTGAGGGCCTTTGCGGCCGCGCAAGTCTTTTAATACATCCACCAGATTTTCAACGTTGTGTCCGTCCACCGGGCCTGTATAACGGAAACCGAAGTTTTCAAACAAAGACAGCGACTGTTTTGCGTGTTCCGCTTCGCCTGCCAAGGTTTTGATTTTATTTTCAACTTTTTGGGCAAGCTCCATCGCACCGGGCAATTTATCCAATACTTTGCTCGATTGGGCTTTGATGGTGCTCAATAGGCCGTGCATATCGCGCACGACGTTACTGGCGAGATATTTCGGCAGCGCGCCGACATTGGGGGAAATCGACATTTCGTTGTCGTTGAGGATGACCAGCAAATCGACATCCATATCGCCTGCGCAATTCAGGGCTTCAAACGCCTGACCTGCCGTCATGGCTCCGTCGCCGATGATGGCAACGCTGCGGCGGTTGTTGCCCAACTGTTTGTCCGCAACAGCCATGCCCAAGGCCGCACCGATGGATGTGGAAGAATGGCCTACGCCGAACGCGTCGTATTCCGACTCGCTGCGTTTTGGGAAACCGGCCAAACCGCCGTATTGGCGCATGGTGTGCATTTGATTTTTGCGGCCGGTCAGGATTTTGTGCGGATAGCTTTGATGGCCGACATCCCAGACCAAATGGTCTTCGGGCGTGTCGTACACATAATGCAGTGCCACCGTCAGCTCGACCGCGCCCAAGTTACTGGCGAAATGGCCACCCGTCTTACCGACGGAATCCAACAGAAATTCGCGCAATTCGGCGGCGACTTGCGGCAGCTGTTTTTTCTCCAGACGGCGCAAATCCTGAGGCGTATCGATAATATCGAGCAAAGGGCTTGGGTTCATGATTTTTGGCGGTGATTTTTTGTGTAACGGACGATTATATCAAGAGATTGCACAACTTGTTACAAATGCTTTCAGACGGCCCGAACCTTTATCCTTTATAATACTGCCAACTGAAAACACAAGGCCGTCTGAAATGACCCAAAACGCAAACAATCTCTGCTGGCTCGATATGGAAATGACCGGCCTCAACCCGGAACACGACCGCATTATCGAAGTCGCCATGATCATTACCGACTCCGATTTGAACGTACTGGCGCAATCGGACGTATACGTCATCCATCAAAGCGACGAGTTGCTCAACAGCATGGACGAGTGGAACACCGCCACCCACGGCCGCACCGGCCTGACCCAACGCGTGCGCAAATCCAAACTGACCGAAGCCGAAGTCGAGCAAAACCTGTTGGACTTCATGTCCGCATGGATACCTGAGAAATCGACGCCCATGTGCGGCAACTCCATCCATCAAGACCGCCGCTTCATGGTCAAATACATGCCGCGTTTGGAAGCCTATTTCCACTACCGCAACTTAGACGTATCCACGCTGAAAGAATTGGCCAAACGCTGGAATCCGGCCGTTGCCAAAAGCGTGGTCAAACGCGGTTCGCACAAGGCATTGGACGATATCCTCGAAAGTATCGAAGAAATGCGCCATTATCGCGAGCATTTCCTCAAACTCCCTTCCGAACAATAATCTTAAGGCCGTCTGAAACCGGTTTGACACCGTTCAGACGGCCTCATCGGCTTCCCTCATCTCATGAAAATCACCAAAATCTTTACCTTCGATTCCTCGCACATGCTCGACGGGCATGACGGCAAATGCCAAAACCTGCACGGCCACACCTACAAACTCGAAATCATCGTCTCCGCGCCCGTTATCCAAGGCGGCGCAAAAGACGGCATGGTGATGGACTTTACCGACCTGAAAACCATCGTCAAACAACACATTACCGACCCGTTCGACCATGCCTTCATCTATCACGGCAACAACGAACGCGAAAGCCAAATCGCCGCGCTTTTGGAAAGTTGGAACATGAAAACCCTGCGCCTGCCCTGCCGCACCACAGCCGAAAACATGAGCGTAGAAATGTATGGCCGTCTGAAAAATGCCGGTGTCAAAGTGTGCAGCGTGAAACTATGGGAAACGCCGACGTCGTGTGCGGAATATGAAGGAGACTAAACCAGCATTTTGTATTTTTCAGACGCCCTGTTCCACAAACACACCCATCCGCTAAACATCAAAAGGAATCTTCATGAAAATCATCTCCACCCTCCTCGTCCTCTTCGTCGCTGTCGAACATTTCTACGTCGCCTGGCTCGAAATGACGCAAATCCCAAGCGAAAAAGCGTCAGAGCTGTTCAACATGCCTTACGAATTTATGGAACAAAAGCGCGTGCAAACCCTGTTTTCCAACCAAGGCCTGTACAACGGTTTCCTCGCCATCGGCTTGGTATGGGCGCGCTTTGCCGCACCCGACAACGCGGTTTACGGCGCGACCATCCTGTTCCTCGGCTTTGTCCTCATCGCCGCCGCATGGGGCGCGTTTTCATCCGGCAACAAAGGCATTTTGCTCAAACAAGGCTTGCCGGCATTTTTGGCCGCCGCAGCCGTCATTGCCGCTTAAACACACCAGCCGTTCTTTCCACTCGAACTAACAGAAAGAATGGCTGCCTCAACCGATTTCTTAAAACGCTTCACCACAACAATTAAAACCCCACACCCGACATTCATGACCATTCACATCACGCCGAACAATCCCCAATACCGCATTGTCGAAATCTTTGAAAGCCTGCAAGGCGAAGGCTGGAATACAGGCATGCCCGCCGTTTTCATCCGTTTGGGCAAATGCAATCTCGCGTGCAGCTGGTGCGATACCGACTACCTCAAATTCGGCATGATGAGCCTGTCCGATATTTTGGGCCGTCTGAAAACCTACACGGCGCGCAACATCATCATTACCGGCGGCGAGCCTACCATCCAACCGCATTTGGATACCCTGCTCAACACACTCAAAGCCGAAGGCTATTTCCTGTGTATCGAAACCAACGGCCTCAACCCCGCGCCGCCGCAAATCGACTACGTTGCCACCAGCCCTAAAGCCTGCTACGCCGCCAAATATGAATCCAGTTGCATCGAGAAAGCTAATGAAGTGCGCATTGTTGCCGACAGCGATGTCGTTGCATTTTGCCAAGAGATGGAACGCAAAATCCGCGCCCAACATTACTACCTCTCGCCTTGCGAGAAAGATGGTGTGATGAATATCTACGACACCATCCGCCAAATCGGTGTGTTAAACAGCCGACCCGATGCACTCGTCCATTGGCAATTGAGCGTACAAACGCATAAATGGGCAGGAATAGAATAATTCGTTTGAAATCAATTAAAAACAAAATCTTTACAAAATATTGAATGTAAATACCATTCGATATTCGACCAAATGCACTACTGGCAATGCTCTCAGGCTGTCTGAAAACCCAATTTCAGACAGCCTTTTTTGTTACAAACCTCTTGACCGATTACATAAGATTACGTAAAGTGTGCAACAGTTTTCATAAATTGGTAAAACCAATTTACCTGATAACTGGTTGCATCTAAAAAAATAGCAATCCTTATTCGAAAAACATTAACTACTCAACACATCGCATCAAACCCCATTGATTGACGGTTATGATGCTTGTTGCCCCGAGGATAATCCCATGGCTCTCTTTCTCAGTATTTTTCCCATCGTGCTGCTGATCTGGCTGATGGTTAAGAAAAACAGTATGCCGTCCTACGTCGCGTTGCCGATTACCGCCGCGCTGATTTATGCCATCAAACTGTTTTATTTCGGCGACGACGCCATGTTGCTCAACGCAACAGCCGCGTCCGGCCTCGTCTCTACCCTGACCCCGATTACCGTAATTTTCGGTGCCATTATGTTTAACCGCATGATGGAAACCACCGGCTGTATCGATGTCATCCGCAAATGGCTGGCCACCATCAGCCCGAATCCGATTGCCCAGTTGATGATCATCGGCTGGTCTTTCGCCTTTATGATTGAAGGCGCATCCGGTTTCGGCACACCTGCCGCCATTGCCGCGCCAATCCTGATGAGCTTGGGCTTCAACCCATTAAAAGTAGCCATCTTCACTTTGGTCATGAACTCCGTACCCGTATCCTTCGGTGCAGTAGGTACCCCGACTTGGTTCGGCTTCGCTCCTTTGGGCTTGGATCAAAAGAGCATTATGGAAATCGGTATGCAAACCGGCGTAATGCACTTCTTTGCTGGTTTCATCATCCCTGTTATCGGCTTGAGCTTCATCGTACCTTGGGCTGAAATCCGCAAAAACTTGGGCTTCATCGGTATCGCCGTATTCTCCTGTACCCTTCCTTACGTTGCATTGGCGATGGTCAATGAAGAATTCCCATCTCTGGTTGCCGGCGCAATCGGCCTGATGGTATCCGTATTCGCCGCAAACCGCGGCTGGGGCTTGAGCAAAGATTACGCCAAAGACCCGAATGCAGAAAAAGTACCTTTCGCACAAGTTGCCAAAGCACTTGCTCCTTTGGGTATGCTGATCGGCATGCTGGTGATAACCCGTATCAAACAGCTGGGCATCAAAGGCCTGCTGACCAGCAAAGAAGAATGGTTCAGCTTCCAACTGCCGTTTGATTTGTCCAAAATCACCGTCAGCGACTCCCTGACCATCACCTTCGGCAACATCTTCGGTCAAGGCGTAAACGCTTCCTACCAAACCCTCTACGTTCCGGCTTGGATTCCGTTTGTCTTCACCGTTTGGATTTGCATCCTGCTGTACAAAACCAAATTCAAAGATGCATGGTCTTTCTACGCTGCAACCTTCAACCAAACCAAAAAACCTCTGCTTGCCCTGATGGGTGCGCTGATTATGGTTCAACTGATGATGGTTGGCGGCGACGACTCCATGGTGAAAATCATCGGTAAAGAATTTGCCAATATGGCTGGCGAACACTGGGTGTACTTCTCCCCATACCTGGGTGCAATCGGTGCATTCTTCTCCGGCTCCAACACTGTATCCAACTTGACCTTTGGTCCGATTCAACAACAAATCGCGCTTGATACCGGCCTGTCCGTTACCCTCATCCTCGCCCTGCAATCCGTAGGCGGCGCAATGGGTAACATGGTCTGCATCAACAACATCATCGCCGTATGCAGCGTGTTGAACGTAAACAACGCCGAAGGCGCGATCATCAAGAAAACTGTCATCCCGATGAGCATCTATGGTGTCATCGCCGTGACTATCGCTTCAATTTTCTTCTTGTAAACCGCTTCATATCAAAGGCCGTCTGAATATTCAGACGGCCTTTTTTGTATTCTTTTGCTATATTTCTTAAAGAATCATTAATGTATATATTCCGCAACAATCCGCATAACCACTTTGCAACACCAAATTACAAACAACTTTCTATTAATAAACAATCGGGTAAGCATAAGTAAACACTGTTTTGCAATTTACCTAATTGCCACTACCGACAAAACGCCTAAAATACGCTTCATCTGCAAACGGAAACCCTTTCTCATTTTGCAAGATAACACACAACCCTCATATGGAGCTTAGATCATGAAATTACTTTCTGTTATCACTGCAGCCGCATTGGCTACTGTTTCCTTCTCTGCTGCCGCTGCACCTGCCGGCTTCGTTTCTTACCATTGTGACGGTGGCAAATCACTGAACGTGATGTACGGCTTTGACCGTAGCGGCCGTGCAGTTACTGCTGACGTAAACGCCGGTGGCAAAAAAGCCTCTTTGGTTGTCAACAAAAAACGTTCTGACAGCACTGGCACTACTTTCACCAACCGTCAAGGTTATGCAATGTCTGCCGGTTTCATCGACAAAAACACCCACACTACTTCTGAAGTAGTTGGCGTGAACGCCCCTAACGGCTCATTCCTGGTGAAAAACTGCGAACCACGTCCACGTTAATCCCAGTTTTCCTATTTAACCGAATCATCCCGGTTTAATCAAAAGGCCGTCTGAAAAACAATTTTCAGACGGCCTTTTGATTCAATCCTATAAAAAAGAGCGTGTCCCGTACACGCTCTTTTTGTTTGTTCACCCAATTAAATACGCATCGGCATCACGATGTATTTGAAATTCGGATTGTTCGGCACAGTAAACAGCGTTGAACGGTTGGCATCGCCGAAAGCAAGCTGCATATCATCGGAGTGGATGTTACGTAACACATCCATCAAGTAGCCGATGTTGAAACCGACTTCGAGTTCTCCGCCTTGATAAGCGATTTCAAGCTCTTCGCGTGCTTCTTCCTGCTCGTTGTTGCTACATACAACACTCAGCAAACCAGGCTGCAGGAACAGTCGCGCGCCGCGGAATTTTTCATTGGCAAGAATGGCGGCACGTTCAAGCGCACCCAAAAGCTGGGTACGGGATACGAGGAAAATCTTGTCGTTATCCAAAGGAATCACGCGGTTAAAGTCAGGGAATTTGCCATCGATGACTTTGCTGACAATGGTCGTGCCATTGCATTGGAAGCGTACTTGATTGTCCAAAAGCTCAACGGTGATGGACTCGGACGGATTGTTCAGCAGCTTGAAGAGTTCCAATACCGTTTTGCGCGGCAGGATTACTTCCGTTTTCGGCAGTTCTGCTTCAATTTGGCTGGCCGCATAAGCAAGGCGGTGGCCGTCGGTTGCAACAAGGCGCAGCTGGTTTCCTTCAACCTGCATCAGTAAGCCGTTGAGGTAATAGCGGATATCTTGAACCGCCATGCTGTATTGCACTTGCGAAAGCATGATTTTGAAGGTTTCTTGAGTCAGCGAGAAAGTCGCGCTGACGTCGCTGCCGACGTTCATTAATGGAAAGTCTTCAGCCGGCAGGGTTTGCAGGGCAAAACGGGATTTTCCCGCGCGCAGAGTCAAACGGTTGTCCGCCCAATCCAGTGACACCAGCGCACTGTCAGGCAGGGCGCGCAAAATGTCTTGGAATTTTTTAGCGTTGGTCGTAATACGGAAATCGCCTGCCTGACTTTCAGGGCCGGCGGTATTGATTTGGATTTCCAAGTCGGTTGCCAAAAGTTTGGTTTGTCCGTCTTTGCTTTCCAGCAACACATTGGACAAAATCGGCAGAGTATGGCGACGTTCGACAATACCGGTAACGGCTTGCAACGGCTTGAGCAGACTGTCGCGATCGGCTTGTAAAATCAGCATGTTCCATTCCTTTGAATTTGAAATCGGTTGATTTGGGTATTTTAAAATATTTTTTGTATTCAGACGGCCTCACATTGACATCAGGCCGTCTGAATATTGCATTGGGTCAGTTCTGAATCAAAATCAGCAGTTTTTCGTAGTCTTGCGCCAATTCGGGATCTTCTTCACGCAGTTTCGCCACCGCTTTAACACCGTGCATCACAGTCGTGTGGTCGCGGCCGCCAAAGGCATCGCCAATAGAAGGCAGACTGAGCGTGGTCAGCTCTTTGGTCAGGCTCATGGCAACTTGGCGCGGACGGGCGATGTTGCGCGTACGTTTTTTGCCTAATATATCGCTGATTTTAATACGGTAGTATTTGGCTGTCGCATCTATGATGATGTCGGCAGTAATGACTTTGTGTTTCTCGGCAATAATATCCTGCAAAGCCGTACGCGCCAAATCCATGTCGATGACAGGACGGTTCATAAAACGGCTGCTGGCGCTGACACGGTTGAACGCGCCTTCCAGCTCACGCACATTGGAGCGGATCAGATTGGCGATAAACAGAGCGGCTTCGTCTTCGATACTGATGCCGGCTGCTTCTGCCTTTTTCTGCAAAATCGCCACGCGCATTTCCAATTCGGGCGGTTCGAGTTCCAAAGTCAAGCCCCATGAGAAACGGGACTTGAGACGGTCGTCCATACCCTCGATTTTGGCAGGCAATACGTCGCACGTCAGGATCAGTTGTTTTTTCTCGTTGTGGAAATGGTTGTACAGATAGAAGAACTCTTCCATCGTACGGTCTTTGCCTTTGATGAACTGAATATCGTCGATAATCAGCAGGTCATATTGTTTGTATTGTTGCTTGAATACATCATAAGTGTTGTTGCGCACAGCCTTCATAAAGCTGCGGATATAGTCGTCCGAGTGCATATAGCGCACTTTGGCATCAGGACGGTTTTTCAGCAATTCGTTGCCGATGGCTTGCACCAAGTGGGTTTTACCCAAACCGGTACTACCGTATAAGAAAAACGGGTTGTAACCCTGCCCCGGATTTTCAGCAATCGCTTGGGCAGCTGCGGCGGCAAGGCGGTTGCCCTTACCTTCCACCAAAGTTTCAAATGTATAGTCGCGCGACAGATTGGTCTGTTCGTAGCGCGCTTCTTCCGCATCGTGTTGCGCGTCGGTTTTGGCTTTGGCAACTGCTTTAGATTCAGCCGGAGCAGCAGTTTGCACTTGAGGCTCATCATGCGGCAGGTTTTTTATGCGTTGCGCCAAAATCTCGGCAGCCGTCATGGCAGTGGCAGGCTTGGAAACCGTTTCAGACGGCCTATCTTCTTCCATTGGCGCAGCAGTTTGCAAAGGCATTTGAACAGGCTCTACACACTCTTCAACTTCAATGACTTCTTGCACTTGCACCGGCGCAACAGCCTGAGCCGCCATTTCATAATGCACACCTACGCCCGGCTTAAACGCGAAAGCAGCCTGCTGAGGCACCAATTCGGCACGCACGGCGTCAATTTTGGTGGCAAACTGGCTTTTGAGCATATTGCAGGCAAATTGGTTTTTACCATACACCACCCATGCGCCGTTTTCTTCACCCACGGTCAAAGGCGCAATCCATTGCGCAAACTGCCCGGCAGGCAACATTTCGTGAAGGCGGCAAAGGCACAGCGGCCAAAATTCAGCTAACGTCATGAGATTAAGCTCGGAAAATGGAAGATTTGGGAAATACAAGAAGGCAGAGCAGATAGGCAATCCGATAAAAATCAAATTTTTACGACACTCCCGCTGCTTTCAGACGGCCTTGCGCACAGAGAAAAGCAAGATTGGGCGATTATACCCATTCCGCTCTTTTTTATCCACAACCGCCGCAAAATTTTATCCACAAATTCTATCAATGCATAAAACCAGTTGTCACACTTTGGCCAACGAAAAGTTTTTATATTGATTGACAAAAGCAGCAAATTGGAGTGTAATTCACAGTTTAATTATCTACCAATTTTTAGGAAACATCATGAAACGCACTTATCAACCTTCCGTTACCAAACGTAAACGCACCCACGGCTTCTTGGTTCGCTCCAAAACCCGCGGTGGTCGCGCAGTATTGGCTGCCCGTCGCGCCAAAGGCCGCAAACGCCTGGCTGTATAATTTTGAATTACGGCTTCTCGAAGCAGTATCGCTTATTAAAAACGGATGATTTTTCATCCGTTTTTGCGTTGAAAAACCGACGCAGCCGCGATTTACTGCAAGTCTCCCAGTCCGCAGACAACGCGCTCGGCCATCCGCGCCTTGGTTTGGTCGTCAGCAAAAAGACCGCCAAACGCGCCCATGACCGCAATTATATGAAGCGCGTCATCCGCGACTGGTTCAGGCTGAATCAACACCAGCTGCCGCCGCATGATTTTGTTGTGCGCGTGCGTCAGGCGTTTAATCGGGAAACTGCTCCGGAAGCCCGAAGCCAACTTGCCCAGCTGATGAAAAAACGCCGATGAATACCCTGCTTTCCAAGCTCCTCCTTGCACTCATCCGCTTTTACCAATACTGCATCAGCCCCCTCATTCCGCCGCGCTGCCGCTATACCCCGACCTGTTCACAATACGCAGTCGAAGCCGTCAAAAAATACGGCGCATTCAAAGGCGGATGGCTGGCAATCAAACGCATCGCACGATGCCATCCTTTCGGCGGACACGGACATGACCCTGTTCCATAATGCTGCTGTCAACCATTTAAAGAACACGATTTTCTTTAATTTCCCGTCGGTTTCTATATAATGCCGTCTGAAGCAGTTTTCATCTCGATTACCTATCCGTCAATTCCAGGAATCTCTTATGGATTTTAAAAGACTAATGGCGTTTTTTGCCATTTCAGTGGCAATTTTTGCCGGCTGGGAACATTTTTTCCCCAGCCCCAAACCTAATCCGGCGCAACAAGCCGCGCAACAGCAAACGGCCACTGCTCCGGCAAAAGCCGCTGCCGAAGCCGCGCTTGCCCCGGCTTCTCCTATTACCGTTACCACAGACACAGTTAAAGCCGTCATCGATGAGAAAAGCGGCGACCTGCGTCAGCTGACCCTCTTGCAATACAAAGCAACCGGCGACGAACACAAACCTTTCGTCCTGTTTAACGACGGCAAGGAATACACCTACGTTGCCCAATCCGAGCTTTTGGACGCACAAGGCAACAACGTTCTGAAAGGCATCAGCTTTACCGCTCTGCAAAAACAATACAGTTTGGAAGGCGACAAAGTTGAAGTCCGCTTGAGCGCACCTGAAACCAACGGCCTGAAAATCAACAAAGTTTATACTTTCACCAAAGGCAGCTACTTGGTTAACGTCCGCTTTGACATTACCAACAGC
This sequence comes from Neisseria perflava, assembly GCF_019334725.1. Classification (NCBI taxonomy): domain Bacteria; kingdom Pseudomonadati; phylum Pseudomonadota; class Betaproteobacteria; order Neisseriales; family Neisseriaceae; genus Neisseria; species Neisseria perflava. The sequence goes on from NZ_CP079818.1 coordinate 2,188,578, forward strand.
AACGGCCAACCTGTCAACCTGAGCGCAGACTACCGCATCGTCCGCGACCACAGCGAACCCGAAGGCCAAGGCTACTTCACCCGCTCTTACGTCGGCCCGGTGGTTTATACCCCTGAAGGCGGCTTCCAAAAAGTCAGCTTCTCTGATTTGGACGACGATGCCAAATCCGGCAAATCCGAAGCCGAATACATCCGCAAAACGCCGACCGGCTGGCTCGGCATGATTGAACACCATTTCATGTCCACTTGGATTTTGCAGCCTAAAGACGGCCAAAGCGTTTGCACCGCAGGCGACTGCCGTATCGACATCAAACGCCGCAACGACAACTTGTACAGCGCAAGCGTCAGCGTGCCTTTAGCCGCCATCCAAGCCGGTACAAAAGCCGAAACCGCTATCAACCTGTATGCCGGTCCGCAAACCACTTCCGTTATCGCCAACATCGCCGACAAACTGCAACTGGCCAAAGACTATGGCAAAGTACACTGGTTCGCCTCCCCGCTCTTCTGGCTCTTGAACCAACTGCACAACATCATCGGCAACTGGGGCTGGGCAATCATCGTTTTGACCATCATCGTCAAAGCCGTACTGTATCCATTGACCAACGCCTCTTACCGCTCTATGGCAAAAATGCGTGCCGCCGCACCTAAATTGCAAGCCATCAAAGAGAAATACGGCGATGACCGCATGGCGCAGCAACAAGCCATGATGCAGCTTTACAAAGACGAGAAAATCAATCCGCTGGGCGGCTGTCTGCCTATGCTGTTGCAAATCCCCGTCTTCATCGGTCTGTACTGGGCATTGTTCGCCTCCGTAGAATTGCGCCAAGCGCCTTGGTTGGGTTGGATTACCGACTTGAGCCGTCCGGATCCTTTCTACATCCTGCCTTTTATTATGGCGGCAACCATGTTTGCACAGACTTATCTGAATCCGCCGTCAACCGACCCTATGCAGGCGAAAATGATGAAAGTCATGCCTTTGATTTTCTCCATCATGTTCTTCTTCTTCCCTGCCGGTTTGGTTCTGTACTGGGTAGTCAACAACCTCTTGACCATCGCCCAACAATGGCACATCAACCGCAGTATCGAAAAACAACGCGCCCAAGGCGAAGTCGTTTCTTGATGAAGGTTTAGGCAACACAAAGGCCGTCTGTTGTTCAGACGGCCTTTTTTTATTTCCCCAAACAAATACAGTTTGAGATTGAATCCAATCCAGTTTTAAGCAGCATGCAACACAAAAATCGTCGGGCGTTTTTTCAAATTCGGCATTTCTTTTCTTTTTCTCCACTGCGCAATCGTCTGACTGATGATTTCCTGTGTCGGCAAGGTCAAGTCCGTAGCCACGCACAAGCGCGTTTCAGGATGCAGGTTTTCCACCGCATCAGCCAACAACGCATCGTTACGATACGGCGTTTCGATAAACAGCTGCGTTTCATTCTGCTGGCGCGAACGTTGTTCCAAAGCCTTCAAACTCTGAATGCGCTCACTTTTTTCAGACGGCAGATAACCCTTAAATGCAAAGTTTTGCCCATTCGCACCCGAAGCCATCAGCGCCAGCAACAAGCTGGACGGGCCGACCAAAGGCCGTACTTCAAAACCGTGTTTATGCGCCAACGCCACCAAATTCGCTCCCGGATCGGCAACAGCCGGACAACCCGCCTCGCTGACAATACCCATACTGCGCCCTTCTTGCAAAGGTTTCAGCAATTCCGGCAAAATCTTCAAATCCGTGTGTTCATTCAGCGTTTGCAGATTCAGCTCGCGGATAGGCGTAGTCACGCCCAAATGTTTCAAATGCGCGCGCGCTGTTTTTTCCGCTTCCACGATAAAATCCGTCAGCCCGACAATCGCCTGTTGTTCATGCGGCAACAGGCATGGCGTATCAGGCGCACCCAAAGGGGTAGGAATCAAATACAAAATCGGTTTCATTCTTCCAACTCCAAAAAATCTCAGGCCGTCTGAACACATTCAGACGGCCTCAAACTATAAAACTTCCACACCTTCGTTTTTCAAAAAATCAATCAGACGGAAAATCGGAAGGCCGATCAAAGCATTCGGGTCCGTACTTTCAATACGCTCCAACAAAGCGGCGCCCAAACCCTCGCTCTTTGCCGCACCGGCACAATAAACCGCATCCGGCTCGCGTTCCAAATATCGGCTGATTTGTTCCTGCGACAACTGGCGCATGGCAACCACCGTATGATCGACATGATGCTGAACCTTGCCCGTAGCAGTATTCAAAAGCACGATTGCGCTGTAAAATTCAATCCGTTTTCCGCTTAAGTCCGCCAGCATCTGTTGTGCATTTGCGACGTTCATCGGCTTACCCAATTGACGTCCTTCGCACCATGCCACTTGGTCTGCGCCGATAATCAGCGCAGCAGGAAAAGTTGCCGCCAATGAACGGGCTTTGCCTTCAGCCAAACGCAACGCCGTCTCGCCTGCATGCTCGCCCGCAATAGGCGTTTCGTCAAAATCAGGCGATGCCGTCTGAAAATCGATACCCAAACGGCGAAGCTGTCCGCAGCGGAAAACCGAACTCGACCCTAAAACCAAAGGCAGTTTTACTTCCATATTTTTACTTAAAAACATTGACGTTAGACCGCCGAAATTATATCATACTCCGTTTATGTCATACCCTAATTTGATTGACCCAGAAGTTTTCGCCGCCGAAGGGCAGAATCTGCAAGGCAGTTTCCTGCTCGAAGAATTGGATGAACGAGTCAGTTCGCACGATTATCCGGCCGACAAACAGACACGCGTGTCGTTTACGCTGCAAGGCGGTCGTGACCGGCTGCACCGTCTGTTTCTCGATTTAAACGTCAAAGCCGACATGCCCCTGATTTGCCAGCGTTGCATTACGCCCATGCCGTTTCTACTCGATGAAACCAGCCGTATCGTCCTGTTTGCCGATGAAGAGAGTTTGGACGAAGCCATGCTTGCCGATGAAGAATTGGAAGGCATGCTGCTCGAAAAAGAGCTTGACGTGCGGACTCTGGTTGAAGACCAAATCCTGATGTCGCTCCCTTTCTCCCCTCGACACGAAGACTGCGGCAACAATGGAACACTGGATGAAGTCAATCGGGACAAACCAAACCCCTTCGCTGTTTTAGCAGGTTTGAAAAGCAGTTAATTAGGACACAGTTTATTTATCTAGGAGCTTGAAATGGCCGTTCAACAAAACAAAAAATCCCCTTCTAAACGCGGTATGCACCGTTCACACGACGCTCTGACTGCGCCTTCTCTGTCTGTTGACAGCGCAACCGGCGAAGTGCATCGTCCACACCACATTTCTCCAAACGGTATGTACCGTGGCCGTAAAGTGGTAAAAGCTAAAGGCGAATAATCCGTTCGTCTGACTGAAAAAGCCAGAATATTGCCATGCAATGACTGGCTTTTTTGCATTGCACCCTGTATTTTCCTCTTCGGAAGCACACCATGAAACGTAAAATCTGGTACACCTACGACGACATCCACCGCGTAATCAAAGGATTGGCGGAAAAAATCCAAAACTCCGGCACCAAATACGATGCCATGATTGCCATTGGCGGCGGCGGTTTTATCCCTGCCCGCATGTTGCGCTGCTTCTTGGAAATTCCGATTTACGCCGTCACCACAGCCTACTACGACAGCGATAACGAAGGTCAAGTTACCGAGGAAGTGAAAAAAGTCCAATGGCTTGATCCCGTTCCAGATGTCCTGAAAGGCAAAAATGTACTGGTCGTTGACGAAGTGGATGACAGCCGCGTTACCATGGAATTTTGCCTGACCGAATTGCTGAAAGAAGATTTCGGCACCATCGGCGTGGCAGTATTGCATGAAAAAATCAAAGCCAAAGTCGGCAGAATTCCCGAAGGCGTCCCTTATTTCAGCGGCATCACCGTTGAAGACTGGTGGATCAACTATCCTTGGGACGCGCTGGACATCGACGAACACAACAAATTGGCCGCGCAAAACCAATAAGTCTGGCACGACGTCGCAACAAGCCTTTTCATCTGATTTTCAATTCAATCTCCTGAAAATCAGATGAGTGTGCTTGTCCGATTGTCTGAGGCCGTCTGAAACACACAAACCGGAGAACAACATGATTACACTGGCCGTAGATGCCATGGGCGGAGATGCAGGCCTTGCGATTACCGTCCCCGGTGCAGTGGATTTCCTGAAACAGCAATCCGACGTACATCTGATTATGGTCGGAGATGAAGCAGCAGTCCGCCAAGCATTAAGCTTGGCAGGCGCGCCTATGGACCGCATTACCGTCTGCCATGCAGCGCAAGTCGTTGAAATGGATGAAGCGCCGCAATCCGCGCTGAAAAACAAAAAAGAATCATCCATGCGCATCGCTATCAACCAAGTCAAAGAAGGCAATGCGCAAGCCGCCGTATCGGCAGGCAATACCGGCGCACTGATGGCGACCGCCCGATTCGTCCTCAAAACCATTCCCGGCATTGAGCGTCCTGCCATCGCCAAATTCCTGCCATCCGACAGCGAACACGTTACTTTGGCTTTGGATTTGGGTGCCAACGTTGACTGTACGCCCGAACAACTGGTTCAATTTGCCATCATCGGCAGCGAGCTGGTACATGCGCTACACCCCGAAAAAGGCAGCCCGCGCGTCGCCCTTTTGAACGTCGGCACAGAAGACATCAAAGGTACGGATGCCGTCAAACAAACCTTTAAACTGTTGAGCAGCAGCAAACTCAACTTTATCGGCAATATCGAAAGCAACAGCGTTTTGTATGGCGAAGCCGATGTCATTGTCGCTGACGGGTTTGTCGGCAACGTTATGCTCAAAACCATCGAAGGCGCGGTTAAATTCATGAGCGGCGCCATCCGACGCGAATTCCAAAGCACCCTGTTCAACAAACTTGCCGCTATTGCCGCCCTGCCCGCACTCAAAGGTCTGAAAGGCAAATTGGATCCGCGCAAATTTAACGGCGCTATTCTGCTTGGTTTACGCGGTATTGTGATTAAGAGCCACGGCGGAACCGACGAAGTCGGCTTCCGTTATGCTTTGGAAGAAGCCTACCACGAAGCCAAATCTGCCGGCCTCGCTCAAATCGAACAAGGAGTAGCCACCCAGTTGGCTGCTTTGGAAGCCGCCAAAGCAGCAGCCGAACTGGAAGAAACCGCTACTCCAACAACGGAAGCTTAAGGCTGATATATACAGGCCGTCTGAAACTTCACAATGTTCAGACGGCCTGTTTTTATCTTTAATCACCGACTTCATTCTTAATATTGGGAATTTTCCCATTTTCGCTTACAATACCCGACTATCTGAATCAACTCTCTAAAAAGGCCGTTCTCATGCAATATGCCAAAATTTCCGGTACAGGCAGCTACCTTCCTGCCAACCGCGTCAGCAATGACGACCTTGCCAAAAAAGTGGACACTTCCGACGAGTGGATTACCACGCGTACAGGTATCAAATTTCGCCATATTGCAGACGACAGCGAAAAAACCAGCGACTTGGCCGCCGAGTCAGCGCGCCGCGCCTTGACAGATGCCGATTTGCAGGCTGACGATATCGATCTGATTATCGTCGCCACAGCCACTCCAGACATGCAGTTCCCCTCCACGGCGACCATCGTGCAGCAAAAATTAGGCATAACCAACGGCTGCCCTGCCTTTGACGTACAAGCCGTGTGCGCCGGTTTTATGTATGCCATGACCACTGCTAATGCCTACATCAAAAGCGGCATGGCGAAAAACGCTTTGGTTATCGGCGCAGAAACCTTCAGCCGCATCGTTGATTGGAACGACCGCACCACCTGCGTCCTCTTTGGTGACGGCGCAGGCGCGGTTGTCTTAAGCGCATCTGACGAACCGGGCATCATCCACGGCAAACTCAAAGCCGACGGCAACTACCTCAACCTTTTAAACGTCCCCGGACAAATCGCTAACGGCCAGGTTTGCGGCTCACCCTACATCAGTATGGACGGCCCCGGCGTATTCAAGTTTGCCGTCAAAATGCTGGCAAAAATTGCAGATGACGTTATCGAAGAAGCCGGTTACACCGCCGATCAAATCGATTGGATTGTGCCGCACCAAGCCAACAAGCGCATTATCGACTCTACCGCCAAACACTTGGGCTTGAGCATGGACAAAGTGATCTTGACCGTCCAAGACCACGGCAACACTTCCGCCGCCTCCATTCCACTGGCACTGGATGTCGGCATTAAAAACGGCCAAATCAAACGCGGACAAAACCTCTTGCTCGAAGGCATCGGCGGCGGTTTTGCCTGGGGTGCGGTTTTAGTGAAATACTAACGATTGGGCCGTCTGAACACCTCTTTCAGACGGCCTATTCTGCTCAAACCCATGAAATCCCTAACGTTTGCACTCTGCATCAGCAGCCTGTTTTTAAGCATAACGGCTGTAATATTGCCCAAACTGGCAATTGCCTATCTCGCGCTAAGTGCATACGTTTTCCTGCTTTACTACCAAGACAAACAGCGCGCACGCAAGCACGGCAGGCGCATACCCGAAGCAAAATTGCACCTGCTCAACCTGCTTGGTGGCTGGCCGGGCGGTTATTGCGGCAGCCTCATATTCCGGCATAAAACCAGCAAACCCGGATTTGTCCGCACCTTCCGGCTGACCACCGCAACCAATACTGTCGCCACCCTCCTTCTGCTGGCAGACACCCTCAAACATTCAAACCAATAAGGAATTACCATGTCTTTCGCATTCTTCTTCCCCGGACAAGGCTCACAAAGCCTAGGCATGATGAACGGCTTTGCCGAGCAAGCCATCGTTAAAGCCACATTTGACGAAGCTTCCGCCGTATTGGGTCAAGACCTGTGGGCAATGATTAACGGCGAAGATGCCGAATTAATCGGACAAACCGTCAACACCCAGCCCATCATGCTGGCCGCCGGTATTGCCACTTACCGCGCCTACTTGGAAGCCGGTGGTAAAATCCCTTCAGTCGTTGCAGGTCACAGTCTCGGCGAATACACCGCCCTCGTCGCTGCCGGCGCATTGAATTTCGCAGACGCGGTCAAACTGGTCCGTCTGCGCGCCGAGCTCATGCAATCTGCCGTACCGCAAGGCGTAGGCGCAATGGCCGCTATTTTGGGGTTGGAAGACGAACAAGTGAAAGCCATTTGTGCCGAAGCTGCACAAGGCGAAGTCGTTGAAGCCGTCAACTTCAACTCCCCAGGCCAAGTCGTTATCGCCGGCAATACCACCGCAGTCGAACGCGCCATGGCCGCCGCCAAAGAAGCCGGAGCCAAACGCGCCCTGCCGCTGCCCGTTTCCGTTCCTTCACATTGCAGCCTCATGAAGCCTGCAGCGGAAAAACTTGCCGAAGCACTGAAAGACATCACCATCAAACAACCGCAAATCCGCGTTATTCATAACGCCGATGTCGCTTCTTATGATGATGCCGACAAAATCAAAGATGCCTTGGTACGCCAACTGTACAGCCCGGTGCGCTGGACAGAAACCGTCAACGAACTTGTCTCCGAAGGCATCACCGAATCCGCCGAATGCGGCCCCGGCAAAGTCCTCGCAGGCCTCGCCAAACGCATCAACAAAGAAGCCGTATGCAGCGCATTGACCAATGCCGATCAAGTGGCTGCATTTATCGAAGCTCACTAAAACGTTTTCAGACGGCCTATCCTGTCAGGCAAGGCCGTCTGAAAAATCAGCCCACTCCAATCCGAATACATTATGAAAAAAACCATTATTCTTGCCGTTCCCTACATGTACGGACTGGATCAATGTATCGAAAAAAATCTGCGTTTTCTTGGTTTTGATGTCATTAATCTGTGCTATGACGACCGAGATTCCTATTACCCGAACTTGGGCAGCAGACTCAAAAACCTCTACCACAAACACATCACCAAAGACGGCAACTATAAAAAATACCTCAAATACAGCCGCCACCTCGACGACATTCAACAAAAATTGGCCTTGCTAAACGGCAAAAAAGCCGATTATGCGCTCTGTATCCGCGCCAATATTTACCCCAAAGAAATCATCGCCACCATCCGCGAACACAGCAATGTTTGCGTGAATTATCAATGGGATGGCGTAGGACGCTTCCCAGATATTATTGAATATTTGGATTATTTTGACCAATGCTGGGTTTTCGATCCCGACGATATTCAAAAATATCCACAATGCCGTTTCAAAGCCACCACTAATTTTTACTTTGACTTTCCCGTGGCTGAATATGCACCCACTAACAAACTCTACTTTTTAGGCGGCTACGAACTCCGACGCGAAGAGCAAACCAAACACTTTATCCAAGAAACCGAACGCCTCAACCTGCCCTTGGATTTTCATATCTACTGCAAAGACGACAGGGCTGAAAAAGCCTTCGGACACAACGGCATCCGCTATCTTAACCGCAGCAGCATACTCAGCTTTGAAGAAAACCTCAGCCAAGTGCAAAGTTGCGGCGCAGTCGTCGATTTTGCACAATTCGAACATTACGGCTTATCATTCCGTATCTTTGATGCGTTGCGTTTCGATAAAAAACTGATTACCACCAACAAACATATATTGGAGACCGACCTATACCACCCAGACCGTGTGTTCGTATGGGACGGCGGTAATTTAGACGCATTACCTGAATTTTTGGCACGCCCGTATCAGCAACCTGACCCTGAAATCAAAGCCTATTATTCATTTACACAATGGCTGAACCGCCTGCTCGGCATTGATTAACCCTATTGCCTATGGCAAATATACCTGCCTGACAAAATATTATATTGAATACATTATGAGTAAGAAAAAAGTCATTCTCGCCATGCCGGAACTCTTCAAAATCCACGAACTCATTATTGAGAACTTGGAAAAATGCGGATTTGAAGTGCTGTCTCTGACCTATGAAGAAAAAGAGTTCAAATACAAAAATGTATTTCAACGGCTGAAAAAAATCTGGTATCGAAATATTCTTGGACAAAAAGACTTCAAAAAACGGACCATGTTCCGCGCCGTAGAAGAACGCCTCAATACCCTGTTAAGCGAACATCCCGAACAAGCGGATTATTGCTTCATGATTTGGCTGGGCGCCTATCCGAAAGACTTCATCGCCAAGCTCAGAGCGCATTCAAAATTAATGGTGTATTACAACTGGGAAGCCCTGACCTTCTTAAAAGAAGACTTCGACAACATCGAATTTTTCGACAAATTTTACTTTTTCGATCCGTTTGACCAAGGCAAACACCCCGAATACACCGAAAAACTCTTTCCAACCACCAGCTTCTACTTTGACAGCTTCAGGCCGTCTGAAAACCCGCAAAACAAAATCTTGTTTATCGGCTCGTACGCTGCCGACCGCAACAACGACATCCGTGCATTTTGCGAAGCTGCGCGTTCAATCGGTTTAGAAATAGATTTCCGCTTGGCCAGTAAGAAAATCGAAGAAGAAAAAGCGGCTTTAGGCATTCCCGAAGTCGAGTTCTTCTCATTTGAAAACGCCCTCTCCTATCGTCAAAACTTAGAAGAAGCGGCCAAATCCTCCGTATTGGTAGATTTCCTCAACCGCAAGCACTACGGCCTCTCTTTGCGGATTTTCGAAGCGATCGGTTTGGACAAAAAACTGATTACGACCAATCCGACCATCGTACATTACGATTTTTATCACCCGAACAATATGTTCTACTGGAATGGAAGCAACCTTGACGAACTCAAAGCCTTCCTGACCTTGCCGTACGTACCGCTTGCCCCCGGCCTAAAACACAAATACAGCTTCAGCAACTGGATCAGCTGCGCATTTGATATTGAACCGAATATCCCTATCGGATTACCTGAAATCGATAGAGAAGTTGTGGAGAATTTAAATGTTTAACCGAGAAAAATTAGTATTAGAAACCGTTCATATCCGCAAACGAGAATTCATTGAACAACCGAAACATATTGTTTATGCAGCCGATCAAAACTATATCAAACACATCGGCACTGCGTTACTTTCTGTATTGCAAAACAATACCAGCTCAATACATTTTCATTTGTTAGTTAGTGGTTCAGAAGGTTATGATTTTAATATTTTCAATCAAATTGAAACATCAAATCAAAACTACGCAATAAGCGTTTACCATTTAAATACAGAATACTTTTCTACCCTGCAAACTACTCATTATTTTACTATCGCTATGTATTACCGTATGAGTATCCCTTGCTTATTAAAAGGTATTGCTCATACTGCACTTTATTTAGATACTGATGTACTGTGCTTGGGTAACATTGATGATTTATTTGAAATCGACATTTCAAATTCTTTGATTGCCGCCGTACCTGATGCAATCTTATACAGAGCATATATAAAACAACTCAATCAATTTGGTTTTACAGATACTGAGCCTTATTTCAACTCTGGGGTCATTCTATTCAATATTGACAAATGGAATGATATGGTAATAGATAAAATTTTGTCTGAAAAAATGCAAGCCGTAGAAAAACAGAATTTTAAACTCTCCTGTCCAGACCAAGATATTTTGAATTTAGCCTGTATAGGTCATGTACACTGGCTTTCAGAAAACTTTAACTGGATACATTGGCATCAAAAATACAGTGAATTAATCGACAATCCCAACAATATCCGCTTAGTCCATTTTGTTGGTCATATCAAACCGTGGCATCAATTAGGCTTCCACCCTACATATGATCAATATTTTAAGAATTCCCCATGGAATAACGGATATCTAGAACAACCTCTATCAACTTGGTTGCCCTTTCCAAATCCTAAAAGGAAATTTAGACAAGCAGCCAAACGGCTTTGGAAACAAGGACAAAAAAAGCAAGCATGGGCATACTACAAAGAATATTTATTACGCAGAATCAACAAACGACGGTATCAAGCACCCTCCCTAGGTAAATAAGGCCGTCTGAAACCATTTTTCCAATCGCAATTAAGGAATAAAACATGAGTACACAAGATTTAAGCGGCAAAATCGCTTTGGTAACCGGCGCATCGCGCGGTATTGGTGCGGCGATTGCCGATACTTTGGCTGCGGCCGGTGCAAAAGTTATCGGCACTGCCACCAGTGAGAGTGGCGCGGTTGCAATCGGCGAACGCTTGGCACAATGGGGCGGCGAAGGCCGTGCATTGAATTCTGCCGAACCTGAAACCATCGAAAACCTGATTGCCGACATCGAAAAAGAATTCGGCAAACTGGATATTCTGGTCAACAACGCCGGCATTACCCGCGACAACCTCCTGATGCGCATGAAAGAGGAAGAGTGGGACGACATCATGCAGGTTAACCTCAAATCTGTGTTCCGCGCCTCCAAAGCCGTATTGCGCGGCATGATGAAACAGCGTGCCGGCCGCATCATCAACATCACTTCTGTTGTCGGCGTGATGGGCAATGCCGGTCAAACCAACTATGCGGCGGCAAAAGCGGGCTTGATCGGTTTTTCCAAATCCATGGCGCGCGAAGTCGGCAGCCGCGGCATTACCGTCAACTGCGTCGCCCCCGGCTTTATCAACACCGATATGACCCGCGCTCTGCCGGAAGAAACCCGCAAAACCTTTGAAGCGCAAACTTCTTTGGGCAAATTCGGTGAAGCACAAGATATTGCCGATGCAGTCTTGTTCTTGGCATCTGATCAGGCAAAATACATTACCGGTCAGACACTTCATGTCAACGGCGGCATGTTGATGCCTTAAACCGTTTGTTTATTTAAAGGCCGTCTGAATATTTCAGACGGCCCTTTTTGTCAACCAAAACACTACTTTACATTCTATCTTGATATAATCTTAATAATCCGTTAGATAACGCTCGAAACAGTAAGTCCAAATAAGCATGATACGGGAAATCAAATCGCAGAAATGAAGTTCGTTCTGTGCGTTTTTATTTGGGTTTGCTGTCGGTTTTCGACGTGTTTCAGACGGCCTATATAACAATAGCTACTTTTAACGAAAGGCCGCCCACTCTATGCACGAATTCTCCCTCGGTCCCATTGTCATTGTCCTGTTGGTTTCCGTCATTACGGTTATCTGCTGTCGCAAGTTCAACATTCCTTCCATGCTCGGTTATCTTTTGGTCGGTTTTATTGCCGGTCCGGGTATGTTCAAACTGATTCCGCAAAGCCACGCTACCGACTATTTGGGCGAAATCGGCATTGTGTTCTTGATGTTCAGCATCGGTCTCGAATTCTCCCTGCCCAAACTCAAAGCCATGCGCCGCCTCGTATTCGGCTTGGGCGGTTTGCAAGTTATCATTACCATGCTCTCGATTATGGGCATTTTGATGGCAATGGGCACGCCGTTTAACTGGGCGTTTGCCACTGCGGGCGCACTGACCATGTCGTCCACCGCCATTGTCAGCCGCATTCTGTCGGAGAAAACCGAGCTGGGTCAGCCGCATGGTCAAATGGCTATGGGTGTTTTGCTGATGCAAGATATTGCCGTGGTACCGCTGATGATTCTGATTCCGGCACTTGCTGGCGGCAGCGAAGGAAACTTGTGGGTAGAGCTGGGCTTGGCTGGTTTGAAAATGTTGCTGACCTTGGGCATTTTGTTCGTTGTCGGCAGCCGCGTGATGTCGCGCTGGTTCAGACTGGTTGCCAAACGCAAATCGTCCGAACTCTTCATGATCAACGTTTTGCTGGTTACTTTGGGTGTGGCCTATCTGACAGAGCTTGAAGGCCTGTCTATGGCATTGGGCGCATTCGTCGCCGGTATGCTGCTTTCCGAAACCGAATACCGTATTCAGGTGGAAGACGACATCCGTCCATTTCGCGACATCCTGCTGGGCTTCTTCTTCATTACCGTCGGTATGAAGCTCGATATTCAGGCGCTGATCGGCAACTGGCAGCAAATCCTGATTTTATTGGCAATCCTGTTGGTCTTGAAAGCACTGGTCGTCTTCATCATCGCTTTACGCATGAAAAACCCTGTGGGCGACAGCCTCAAGAGTGCGCTTTATTTGGCACAAGGCGGCGAGTTCGGCTTCGTGATGCTGGCCATTTCCAGCAAAATCAATATGGTTTCGCCCGAATTGGAACAAGCGGCCACTGCAGCCGTCTTGCTCTCCATGATTGCTGCACCATTTATCTTGGGCAGCAGCGATGCCATCGTCAGCCGCTTCGTCAAATCCGACTGGGACATGAAAGCCTTGGACTTACATTCCATGTTGGTGGAAACCATGAGCAAATCCGAACACGTCCTGATTATCGGTTTTGGGCGCGGCGGTCAATCGGTTGCCCGTGTATTGGCGCAAGAGGGTATCCCCTACTTTGCCCTTGACTTGGACATTGCCCGCGTACAAGTGGCACGCAACGCAGGCGAACCGGTTTCCTTTGGCGATGCCAAACGCCGTGAAGTCTTGGAAGCCGCTGGCTTAGGACGCGCCAAAATGGTGGTCATCACGCTGAACAATATGCACGAGACCCAACATGTTCTCGGCAACATCATGTCCATGCATCCGAGCATGCCGGTTTATGTTCGAGCCACCAATGACGATTACGTCAAAACCTTTACCGAAATGGGTGCGGAAGAAACCGTCTCCGATACCAAAGAAACTAGCCTGGTGCTGGCAAGCTATGCCATGTTGGGTCACGGTCTCTCTTACAACCATGTTTATCAAACCATAACCCACATCCGTCACAGCCGCTATGCATCGTTGCAAGACTTGTTTGTCGGCAGTGATGATGACAGTTTCTCCGACGAAGACAGCAAGGCCGTCTGCCGCCACGCCTTCCCATTGCAAGGCGAGGCACACGCCATCGGTAAAACCATCCGTGAATTGCCATTGGCAGCGCATTATCTGAAACTATTGTTTATCCGCCGCAATACCGGAAAAATCCAAGACCTTGACCCTGATTTTGTTCTGGAAACCGGCGACATTTTGGTTGTCGCAGGCAAGCAGGAAGAAATTATTTCCTTTGAAAACTGGTGCTTGCAAGGAGATATCTAATTATCGGCAAATAAATCTTGCGCGCATCAGGATTTTTTGGTTTAATAGCGTCTTCGCAATTTTGCGCATGGGTGATTAGCTCAGTTGGTAGAGCGTCTGCCTTACAAGCAGAATGTCGGCGGTTCGACTCCGTCATCACCCACCAAGTTTCTTTTTCATTGTCTTTGACAGTGGATGCGCGGTGGTAGCTCAGTTGGTTAGAGTACCGGCCTGTCACGCCGGGGGTCGCGGGTTCGAGCCCCGTCCGCCGCGCCATTATTTAAAAATACTGACTCTTCAGTATCTCCCTTTTTCGGGTGATTAGCTCAGTTGGTAGAGCGTCTGCCTTACAAGCAGAATGTCGGCGGTTCGACTCCGTCATCACCCACCACTTTCCTTTTCATTGTCCCTGACAATGGATGCGCGGTGGTAGCTCAGTTGGTTAGAGTACCGGCCTGTCACGCCGGGGGTCGCGGGTTCGAGCCCCGTCCGCCGCGCCATCAAGTTAAAAATAAAAAATACCGGTTTTTACCGGTATTTTTTTCGTCTATACCTTATGCCTTTTCATAAAAAATCCAGCTATTTTAAGATAATATAAAATAGGACAACACAATAAGTCTGAAAAAATATGGTTTGAATCCTGCAAGACCATCTATTTCAAGCTGATTCACACCAAACGCTTATTCATCGAATCCCTAAATCATCTTTCAAAATAGACATAAATACTTGCCTCCCCTTCTTACACAAAGGCCGAGACCTTTGCAAAATTCCTTTCCTCCCCGACAGCCGAAATCCAAACAAAGGTTTTCGGCTGTTTTTGTTTCAAAGATCCACTGATTCTACTCAAATATCCCCTTAATCCTCCTTGGATACCTGATAATCAGGCATCCGGCCGCCTTTTAGGCGGCAACAGGCGCACTTAGCCTGTTGGCGGCTTTCAAAAGGTTCAAACACATCGCCTTCAGATGGCTTTGCGCACTCACTTTAATCAGTCCGAAATAGGCTGCCCGCGCATAGCGGAATTTACGGTGTAACGTACCGAAGCTTTGTTCGACCACATAACGGGTCTTCGACAAATATCGGTTGCGTTTGGTTTGCGCTTCCGACAGCGGATGTTTGCGGTGTGCTTTGCGCATAATACCGTCTAACAACTGATGCTCTTCCAGATGTTGCCGGTTTTCTTCACTGTCATAGCCTTTGTCAGCATAGACGGTCGTACCTTTGGGTAACCCTTCCAACAAAGGCGACAGGTGTTTGCACTCATGGGCATTGGCGGGGGTAATGTGTAGTTTCTCGATATAACCTTCCTCATCGGTACGGGTATGTTGTTTGTACCCGAGTTTGTAGAGGCCGTTTTTCTTTATCCAACGGGCATCGCTGTCTTTACTCGGTGTGGTTTGGCCGCTGACTTGTCCTTCTTCATCGACTTCTATGGCCTGACGTTGTTTGCTGCCGGCGGTCTGAATAATGGTGGCGTCAATGACGGCGGCGGATGCTTTCTCTACTTTTAGGCCTTTTTCGGTCAGTTGGCGGTTAATCAGTTCCAGCAATTCGGACAGGGTGTCGTCTTGCGCCGCCGGTTGCGGTAGCGGCATAAGGTGCTGTAATCGGGGATGCTCAGTTCGTCGAAACGGCAAAACAGGTTGAAATCGATGCGGGTGATGAGGCTGTGTTCGAGTTCGGGATCGGAGAGGCTGTGCCATTGTCCGAGCAGGACGGCTTTGAACATGGACAATAGGGGATAGGCGGGACGGCCGCGGTGGTCTCTAAGGTAACGGGTTCTTTAACGGTTCAGGTACTGTTCGATCGGTTGCCAATCAATCACTTGATCCAACTTCAATAGTGGGAAGCGGTCGATGTGTTTGGCAATCATGGCTTGGGCGGTTTGCTGGAAGAAGGTGCTCATGAGAAATCCCCTAAATGTCTTGGTGGGAATTTAGGGGATTTTGGGGAATTTTGCAAAGGTCTCAGGCCGTCTGAAAACGTCAATACAGTTTCAGACGGCCTTTTTTAGCTTATCAAGCCTGATACTTAATCATGTAGGAGGCCTTAGCATCAATCCAATGTTCACCACCTGGCTGAACAATTTTAGACACCAGCTTATCCAAGTCGCGTAAATAATCGGTTGATTTTTGGCTGTTGATAATGACGACAACCAGCAACGGCTTTTCGCCCAACCAATACCCTGCCAGTGCGCGGACATCTTTAAGCGTACCGGTTTTAAGGCGTAAGTTTTCACCGGGCTGTTTCAAGCGTGTTTTAAGCGTGCCGTCTTTACCGGCAATCGGCAGCGTACTGATAAACTCGTTTTTAAACGGGCTGAAGTAGGCTTTTTCCAATATTTGCGCCATCATGCGCGCATTGAGCCGTTCGACGCGGGACAGGCCTGAGCCGTTTTCCAACACCAGCCCTTCCGTATTGATACCGGCAACCGCCAGCTCGCTTTTTACGATAGACGCGGCCTTAGTCTGCGCCAGCTTGTAATCAGGCATGTTTCCGGCAAATTTAAGGAAAACCGAACGGGCAATCAGATTATTGGAATGCTTGTTCATATCGGTGAGGATATCGGTAAGCGGTTTGGATAGATGACTTGCCAACACATGCGCATCATGAGGCGCGACACCTGTCATCAGGCCGTCTGAAACCGTGCCGTCTTGTTGACGCCATTGGTTCACAAAACTTTTGCCGACATATTCTTTCATGCTGTACATATTCAGATACAGTTCTCGTCCCAAGCAGCTTTCCGGCAGCTTGCCCGACACGGTCAGCGTATTGTTTTTATAGGAAGTCTTCATGTGGTTTTTTAAAACACTGCACTTCCCTTCTTTATTCTCAAGCGTCAATTTGTTTTGAATGTTCAGATTCGGCAGCGGCGGATTGGTACGGATGACCAAGCTTCCGTCTTCTTCTTTTTCAGCACGAAGTTCAACGGTTTTATACGCCAACATATTGGGGTCGGGCGGCGTCATAAAGCTTTCGGCAGAATCGGAAGCAAAATCATCCGGATTCTTCACATCGCCCCACAGGCTGCGGTCAAGTATCAGATGCCCATCAATATGGCGTATGCCCTTATCGCGCATCTGTTGCTGCATTTGAACCAGATCATGCTGGTCAAACACAGGATCGCCACTCCCCACCCAATACACGTTGCCTTTCAACGTATCGCCTTTGATTGAGCCGTTGGTTTTAAACTCAGTTTTCCAACGATAATCGCCGCCCAGCATACGAAACGCGGTAAACGCCGTTACCAGCTTCATGGTCGAAGCAGGATTGCGCAATTCATCGGCACGGTGTTCGGCAATCACTTTGCCGCTGTCCAATTCCTGCACATAAACAGAAATCTCGTTTTCAGGAATACGTCCGAAATCCAAAGCCCATGATGGACAAACCGCCATCATCAGGCTGATTGATAAAATGCTTTTCAACTTCATTGTGTTACAAAATCTTATAAATTCTTACGAGGTACTTAGGCCGTCTGAACGTTTCAGACGGCCTTTTTATTTATTTCTGATGCGCTTTCAAACGCAAAGCAAACATGACGACCACAACACCGACAACCAAAGCGCAACCCATCGCCAAATGGATACCGTCCAACATTGCCTGTTGCGGCATATCTGCGCTGGAAAGTTTCTCGCCGATATTGGTCGCACCGACGAAAAACGCCGCGCCGATGGCACCGGCAATCGGGTTGATGGTGGTCAGAATCGCCGCACCGTGCGAATTGAGCGTTTTCGGCAACGCGTTCAGACCATGGGTTTCGCCGGTTACACAAGCAGACACGGAAAGCGCCAATAGCGTAAACATCGCCGTCAACATCACCACTTGCGTATCAATCCGCAAAAACAGCCACAATACTGCCAGCGACACCACCAGCATCACTGTTGCTGGCAAGACGACAAAACGTCCACCCTTTTTGTCCAACAATTTGCCGAACAAAGGCGCGGCAACCGCTTGGGCAATGCTGGCAGGCATCAGAATCAGACCGGTTGCCGTACCGGTCAGCATCAACACTTGCTGCGTGTACATCGGTACCATCAGCTCCAAGCCCAAAAACAGGAATACCGCACCGGCCAAAATCACAACGCAATATCTGAACTGTTTGTATTCAAACGCACGAAGGTTCAACAACGGCGTAGCCAAACGGAACTGCCGGTGCGCAAACCAACCCACCAGTACAACGGAAGCGGCAAAGAGCAGGATAAATTCCAGCAGCGGTATATGGGCACAATTACTGCTCGCATAAACCAACCCGCCGAAGCCCGCAATCGACAGCACAGCCGACAACATATCAATTTTCGGACGGTTGATGTTGCTCAAATTGACCGTCAAATATTTGCCCACCAGCACCATCGCCGCCAACATAAACGGCGCGGTAAAGCCGAACAGCACGCGCCAATGCGTATGGTCGATGATGATGCCCGACAGCGTCGGCCCCATTGCGGGCGCGGCGGTAAACATCATGGTAATCACGCCCATCGCCGTTCCGCGCTTGTTGGGCGGGAAAATCGACAATACGCCGTTAAACAGAAGCGGGACGAAAAACGCGGCAGACACTGCCTGTACCATACGCCCGACCACCAATACACCAAACGTCGGTGCAAACGCACAAATCAGCGAGCCTGCTAAAAACGTTGCCTGCGTAAACAGCACCATTTTGCGCGTTTCAAACCATTGAATCACGCCTGCCGTAATCGGCGTAAATGCCCCCATAACCAGCAAAAATCCCGTCGTCAGCCATTGAACCGTGGTCTTATCGACACCGAAATCCTTCATAATCGGCGTGAGCGCGACATTCAGCAGCGTGTCGTTGAGATAGCCGAAAAATGCGCCGATGAATAAGGTGGCGACAATGGTTTTAGCAGGAAAGTTGGGATTATCGGCGTAGTATTCGTGTGCCGTTTCGCCCTCTTGCAAATCAGAAGCGTGCATAATAATTTGAAATATCAGCAAAACCGTTATTTTAGCATAAACCATTTTGACAGGCCAGCGGATTCGGATTTGAAGTGCAACTTTCCCTAACAGAAAAAGGCCAGTATGCGGTAGCATACGGCCTTTCCTGCAAGAAAGATTGCCATGAGCTACACACAACTGACCCAAGACGAACGATACCACATCCAATACCTATCCCGCCACTGCACCCTCACCGAAATCGCCAAACAGCTTAACCGCCACAAAAGCACCATCAGCCGAGAAATCAAGCGGCACTGCTTACAAGGGCAACAATACAGCGCCGAAAAAGCCCAGCGGCAAAGCCAGACTATCAAGCAGCGTAAGCGACAACCCTATAAGCTCGATTCGCAGCTGATTCAACACATAGACACCCTTATCCGCCGCAAACTTAGTCCCGAACAAATATGCGGCTACCTGCACAAACACCACCAAATCACGCTCCACCATAGCACCATTTACCGCTACCTTCACCAAGACAAAAGCAACGGCGGCACTTTGTGGCAACATCTCAGAATATGCAGCAAACCCTACCGAAAACGCTACGGCAGCACATGGACCAGAGGCAAAGTACCCAACCGTGTCGGCATAGAAAACCGACCCGCCGTCGTCGACCAAAAATCCCGTATCGGCGATTGGGAGGCCGACACCATCGTCGGCAAAGGCCAGAAAAGCGCATTATTGACCTTGGTCGAACGCGTTACCCGCTACACCATCATCTGCAAATTGAAGAACTTAAAAGCCGAAGACACTGCCCGGGCAGCCGTTAGGGCATTAAAGGTTCATAAAGTCAGAGTGCACACCATCACCATGGATAACGGCAAAGAGTTCTACCAACACACCAAAATAACCAAAGCATTGAAAGCGGAGACTTATTTTTGCCGCCCTTACCATTCTTGGGAGAAAGGGCTGAATGAGAACACCAACGGACTCATCCGGCAATACTTCCCCAAACAAACCGATTTCCGCAACATCAGTGATCGGGAGATACGCAGGGTTCAAGATGAGTTGAACCACCGACCAAGAAAAACACTTGGCTACGAAACGCCAAGTGTTTTATTCTTGAATCTGTTCCAACCACTAATACACTAGTGTTGCACTTGAAATCCGAATCCAAGGCCGTCTGAACCCTTGACCGCATCCCCAGACAACACTAAAATTTAGAATCGTTTTCATTTTTATTATTAAACAGGAGAAAAACATGTCAAAGAAAGTCAGCATCTTAGTCGGCAGTCTGCGTAAAGGCTCGTTTGCACGAAAAATCGCACAAAACGTCATTTCCATGTTCCCCGAAGGCTACGAAGCGCAAATCGTCGAAATCGGCCATTTGCCTTTATACAACTTCGACTACGACGATCCTGCCGTTACCGACTTCCCCACTCCGTCCAGCTATACCGAGTTCCGTGAAACCATCAAAGCCTCTGCCGGCGTATTGTTCGTGACTTCCGAAAACAACCGTACCGTCCCCGCCTGCCTGAAAAACGCCATCGACATCGGTTCCAAACCCAATGCCGATGTTGCCTGGAAGAAAACACCGGCCGGCATCATCAGCCATTCTGTCGGTAAAATGGGCGGCTATAGCGCGCAAAAAAATCTGCGCCTTGCCCTTTCGTATTTCGATATGCCGCTGACCGGCCAGCCGGAAGTGTTCCTCGGCAACTCGCCTACCCTGTTTGACGACAACGGCCAGCTCATCGAATCCGCGCGCGGCTTTGTTCAAGGCTATATCGACCAATTGGTTGCCTTGATTGAGAAAAACCCTAAATAATCGGGATTGAAGCATACAGGCCGTCTGAAAACCGAATTTCAGACGGCCTCATCTTTTGCAAAAAATCAGTTTTTCAATAGTTCCTAAATTTTTACTAATTGAGTGCAGTTATAATCACTATCCACCCATCCTCCGGAGAACTTCCATGCGCGTATTATTGGTTGAAGACGATGCCATGATTGCCCAAGCCGTCAGTGCCAATCTGAAAGACACCGGCTACGCTGTCGATTGGGTCAGCCGCGGTTCGGAAGTTGCCGCAGCAGTGGCGGCGCAAGCATACGATTTGCTGCTCTTGGATTTGGGTTTGCCCGGTAAAGACGGTTTGGACGTATTGGCGCAAATCCGCAACGGCGGCTGTACCGTTCCCGTCTTAATCGTGACCGCGCGCGACGATTTGCACAGCCGGCTCAACGGCCTAGACGGCGGCGCAGACGACTACATCGTCAAACCCTTCGACATGGCGGAACTGCAAGCCCGTATGCGCGCCGTATTGCGCCGACACGGCGGACAGGCGCAAACGCTGCTGAGCAACGGCATCATCACGCTCAACCCTTCCACCCATCAGGCGGAAGTGGTCGGGCAGGAACAGGCCATCATGCTCAGCAACAAAGAATTTGCCGTCCTCCAAGCCCTGCTGCTGCGTCCGGGCATGATTCTGTCGCGCAGCGATTTGGAAGACAAAATTTACGGCTGGGGCGAAGAAGTCGAAAGCAACGCCGTTGACTTCCTGATTCACGCCTTACGCAAAAAACTCGGCAAAGAAGCAATTCAAAACGTCCGCGGGGTTGGCTGGCTGGTTGCACAAAACAACCAGGCCGTCTGAAAAACCACAACAATATCAACACACAAACCATGCAACGCCTTATCCACACCATCAAACAATCCCTGCAAGTTAAGATCAGCCTCGCCCTGATCTGTATGCTCCTGCCCCTCTCCATTCTTGCAGGCATATTTTCATATTACGATACTTATCACGAGACCCAAGAGGTTCAAGACGACCTGTTGCGCCAAGTCGCGAACTATCTCGATCCGAGTGATGCCGATGACGAAAATCACTCGCTCGACAACGACAACAAGATTTCCGTTCAATTTCCCAATACGCCCAACCCCATTGTCAGCCTGCCTAAGCAGATTTCAGACGGCCTGCACACCATTCAGGCCGATGACGACGACGATTACTACCGCGTTTATACCCGTAATACCAAGCAAGGCCGCATCGCCGTCATGCAGGAAAGCGACTATCGCGAAGAGCTGGCCGAAATGGCCGCCGTGCAGAGCATCCTCCCCATGCTCCTCGCCCTGCCTCTGATTATCCTGCTCACCGTCTGGATTACCCACCGCGCCATGCGTTCTGTCAAAATCCTGTCCAACGATTTGGAACAGCGCCAAATCAACGACCTCTCGCCGATGGACACGCAAAACATTCCCAGCGAAATCCAAGGCTTTGTCGTCGCCATCAACAATCTGTTGCAACGTACCGATGAAAACGTCCGCCAACAGCAACGCTTTATCGCCGATGCCGCACACGAATTGCGCAGCCCTATGACTGCCCTTTCCCTTCAGGCAGAGCGGCTCAACAATATGCAGCTGTCCGCCGAAGCACGCGAGCAGTCCGCCCTGTTGCAACAAAGCATACAGCGCAACCGCCACCTGCTCGAGCAACTCCTTTCCCTCGCACGCGCCCAAGCACCCGAAACCCAACGCCCCAAAACCCTGATCAGCCTGCAAAACCAGTTCCGCCGCGTCTTGCAGGAACTCATGCCGCTGGCGCTGGCCAAAGGTCAAGACATCGGCGTCGCCGTTGAAAACGACTGCCAAATCCACGCCGACGACACCGAAATCTACACCCTCATCAAAACCTTTACCGACAACGCCATCCGCTATACCCCCAAAGGCGGCCGCATCGATTTGGGCTTTGATGAAACCGCCGAATACCTCAACATCTGGGTGGAAGACGACGGCCCCGGCATTCCCCCAAGCGAACGCCAACGCGTTATCGACCCCTTCTACCGCATTCTCGGCACCGAACAACAAGGCACCGGCCTGGGGCTTTCCATCGCAAACACTATTGTCAAACGCCATCAAGGCCGTCTGAAACTGGCCGACTGCCGACGCTTTGACAGCGGCTTGTTGATTATTGCCGAGTTGGATAAAAAGACGCTTTAAATAATCGACCCGCTCAAATTGATTTATCTAGCTTTAACCCGATAAATGAAAACGTTTTAAAACCAAAGACCGTCTGAAAATACCTTTCAGACGGTCTTTTTTATATTTTAAAGCAAACCTCATTCATTCTTCACAAATACGGCTGCAAGGTTTGGCGGAGGATTTCCATATCGGTAATTTCGGTGATATTGGCTTTGCCCAAGTATTCCAAACCGACAAAACGCATGATGCCGCTGCTGACTTTTTTGTCGTGGCTCATGTGTTCAATCCATTTTTCAAAGGAGAAAACAGGCGGCGCAGACGGGAGGGAAGCGGCTTCCATTAAAGCGGCAATGCGGTCGGTATCGGCTTGTTGGGTTTTGCCCAACATTTGCGACAAACGGGAAGCAAGGACGCAACCGGCGGCAACGGCTTCGCCGTGCAACCATACGCCGTAACCCATTTCGGCTTCGATGGCATGGCCGAAAGTGTGGCCGAGATTAAGCCATGCGCGGATGCCCTGCTCGGTTTCGTCTTGGGCAACAATATCGGCCTTCATTTTGCAGCAATGATAAACGGCTTCTGCCATTTTTTCTTGATGTTGCGCCATCAGGTCGGCCATATTTTCTTCCAACCAAGCAAAAAATTCAGCATCGCCCAATGCGCCGTATTTGATGACTTCCGCCATACCTGCAGAAAGCTCGCGTTGCGGCAGCGTTTGCAGGGCGGTCAAATCGGCTAAAACGGCTTGCGGCTGGTAGAACGCGCCAATCATGTTTTTACCGAGCGGATGGTTGATAGCGGTTTTACCGCCAACCGAGGAATCAACCTGGCTGAGCAATGTGGTCGGCACTTGGATAAAAGGTGCGCCACGCTGATAAGTCGCCGCGGCAAAGCCGACCATATCGCCTATCACACCGCCGCCCAAAGCGATTAAAGTGGTTTTGCGCTCGGCACGGTTTTGCATCAGGCCATCGTAAATCAGGTTGAGCGTCTGCCAGTTTTTATATTCTTCGCCGTCGGGAAGGATGATGCTGAAATGCGGCATGCCCAGTCTGTCTAAGGCCGTCTGAAGCTGTTTGAGATAAAGCGGCGCAACGGTTTCGTTGGTAATGATGGCTGCTTTTTTGCCTAAATAGGGCTGAAGCAGCGTATCGGCCTGCTCAATCAGTTTATGCCCGATAAAGATGGGATATTGATGGGACGGGGTTTGGACAGTCAGGGTGCGCATGATGTTCCTTTGCAAAGCGTGTTTATTCGCCTAAAGCCTGCATCAGGCGTTTGAGCGTTTTGTGGCAGCTGTCGGATTCGATGACGAGATGGGCGGTTTGACGGTACAGCGTATCGCGTTGATCATACAGCTCTTGCAGTTTGGCCAAAGGGTCGGCAACTTGCAACAGCGGCCGGTTGCTGTCGTAACGGGTACGCTCCAGCAAGGTTTCGGGGCTGGCATGCAGATAAACAACCATACCGTTTTGGCGCAAAATCTGTCTGTTTTCACTGCGCAACACGGAGCCGCCACCAGTCGATAAAACGATGTTGCGCCGGGAAGCGAGCTTCTTCAGCATATTGGTTTCGCGGTTGCGGAAGCCTTCCTCCCCTTCCATCTCAAAAATAGTCGGAATGGATACGCCTGAAGAAGTGCAGATTTCGTAGTCGCTGTCGTAAAACGGGCATTCAAACATTTGGGCAAGCTGCTTGCCTAAAGTGGTTTTACCCGCGCCCATCAGCCCGATTAAAATTAAATTACCGTTGATTTTTTCCATGTGGGTCATTTTATACGATATGGTGGTTTCGTGGAAAAGTTCGTCGTTTTTCAGACGGCCTTTTCGTCTCAGGCCGTCTGAAAACCAAAACAGGCATACCTTTGCAGATATGCCTGTTTGTCATTTTAAAAATCAGTAACGCAGATTGTTACCCACATTATCCATAATGCGCGGCGTGATGAAGATCAACAGCTCACGGCGGTTTTCACGTTTGCCGCGTGATTTGAACAGATTGCCGACAACAGGAATATCGCCCAAAACAGGTACTTTGTTCACTGCATTGGTGCTTTCTTCTTCGTAAATACCGCCGACAATCAGCGTGCCGCCATCTTCAACCATGGCTTGGGTATTCAAGTGTTTGGTGTTGATACACTTGGTTGTCAGAGAATCCACGGTACAGTCGATCGGGGTATCGCGATTAATCTTCACAGTCATGATGATTTGACCGTCAGGCGTAATGTTCGGCGTTACGGTCAAACCCAAAACAGCTTTCTTGAAGGTAATCGAAGTTGCACCGCTGGAAGAAGCCTCTTGGTAAGGAATTTCCGTACCGGATTCGATTTTGGCTTCTTTGCGGTCTTGTGTCAGCACGCGCGGATTGGAAATGGTCTTGCTCTTACCTTGTTCTTCAGACGCGCTGATTTCCAAACCCAATGCGCCGGACGAGAACGCACGCACCAGCGCAATGCTGTTGACTGCGGCTGCGGTCGGCAGACTGACATTCGGATCTAAAGTCCATGTGCGGTAGCCTACGTCGCCACGGTTAAATGAGGCATTGGTATTGTAGTTGGTTTGTGCATTGCTCCAGTTGCTGCCCCATGCGTTACGGCCACTTGCACCACCGGAACCGAATTTAACGCCCAAGTTGCGGAAGAAGGTATCTTCTGCTTCCACAATACGCGCTTCCACCATCACTTGACGGGTTGGAACGTCCAATTCATCAATCAGTTTGCGGAATTTCTCAATCACGCCACGGTTGTCGGTCACGATCAGCGTATTGGTGGCCGGATCAATTAAGGCGCTGCCTCGGTTGCTCAACAGAGTGTTGCGGGTATTGGAGTTATTGCTGTCGTATTCTTCCAGACGCAGAATTTTGCGGAATTCTTCCACGTTTTTGTATTTCAACTGGAAGGTTTGAGAATACAGCGGACCCAATTCGGCAATCTCTTTTTCAGCCTGTAAGAAGGCTTTATCTTTTGCC
Organism: Neisseria perflava; assembly: GCF_019334725.1. Classification (NCBI taxonomy): domain Bacteria; kingdom Pseudomonadati; phylum Pseudomonadota; class Betaproteobacteria; order Neisseriales; family Neisseriaceae; genus Neisseria; species Neisseria perflava. Next base: position 2,214,257 of record NZ_CP079818.1, read on the forward strand.
AACAATTCATCGCGAGGCGCAATATTAATGATGTTGCCTTGACGGCGCATATCCAAATTACGCGCCTGCATAACCAAGTCTAAAGCCTGATCCCAAGGTACATCTTTCAGGGACAGGGTCATGGTGCCTTTGACGGTATCGCTGGCAACAATATTCACGCCGGATTCTTTTGCCAAAATCTGCAAGATGGTACGAACTTCTACATCTTGGAAATCCAAAGAAATTTTACGGCCTTTGAACGATTTGTTTGTATTTTGGTTTAAGCCGCCGGATTCGGTATTGGCGGCTTTAGGTGATACTTCAAATACAAAACGGCCGGAAGAAGCTTTGGTATTGATGTCCCAATTCGCATTATTGTTGCGGATAATGAGCTGGGTAGAATTGCCAATACGTTTGAGCGTAACGTTTTGTACAGGGGTATTGAAGTCAGCCACATCCAAACTGCGTTGCGCTTGTGTCGGCAGCGTATGGTTTTTCAAGGTCACAACCACGCGGTCGCGCTGCTGTTTAATGTCCGGCTGCCCGCTGAAACCTGGGGCGGACAATTCAATAATGCCGGAATTACGTACGCCTTTGCGGAAATCGATATTGGCTGCTGAAACAGCTTGATAAGTCTGAGCAGCGCGCGCGGTAGACGGCGTAGCCGCACGTTCATTTGCAACAGCAGCATTGGTTTGATCAGTAGATTCGTTTACAAATACCCAAACTTCGTTGCCGCGAATCTCAGTATTGTATTGGCTGATTTTGTTTAAACCCAAAACCACGCGTGCTCGGTCATTGTTTTGCGCCGCAGTAATTTGATTCAGCAATGGGTCGGCATATTCCAAAACAGGCTCTGGCAAACGGATATTGGTGTTGGCAAAATCCAATGCAATACGCGCCGGAGTAGATGTTACAAAACCATGAGGTGTGGTGACGTCTTTGTCGAAACGGATTTTGATGATTTTTTGGTTGTCAGGCAAAGTGGAAACGTTGATATCGGTAATATTGCCTGCAAAGGCCGTCTGAACAGCGAGGGCAACGCTGAAGCCGGCAAATAATTTTGTCATGTGCTTGGTTTTCATAATCGAGTGAGACCCCTAAATTAATTTGAATTCGAACTATCTGAACTATTGGAAGAATCTGCCTCTTTACTGCTCAATGGCAATTCGGCCTTTCGGTACACCCAGTTGCCGTAGCTGTCTTCAACTTGCTCGGTTAAGATAATTTTATCTTCGGTAATACTTTGGATTCTGCCGTAATTCTGACCGATGTAGTTTCCGGGATAAACGGTATAAACATGGTCCTTGACCTTGATAAATCCGGAAACTTTGCCGCCGCTTTGCAGCGTTCCGACAAAGGCCATATTTTCCAAACTGAAGGCTTCCAATGTTTCTTTCGGACGGTTCACATCCGGCGCATTACCGCCTTTAGGGGCAGTGTCCAAACGGCGTGAATCAAACGCATTCATACCTTTAAAGTTCGGCGGGCTATACGGCTTAGGCAATGTAACCGTCGGCTCTTCAAACGGAATAATCTTGGATTTTGCTTCCTGACGGGTTTGCGTCATCCATTGAGTCAAATCTTCATAGCTTTGCGTACAGGCTGCCAAGGGAAGAAGACTTAAGAGTAAGATGATTTTTTTCATGATTTCCCTATTCTTTTATTTTTGCTCATTCTCGGCAGGTTTGCCTTCTTCTTGTGCCTGTTGCGCAGCCAATTCGGCAGCAATCTCTTCGGCCGGACGTGCTTTGTAAGTCGTCGCAATCGCGCTCAATGTCAATTCGCCTTTATTGCCTTTGCCTTCTTTGTCCTCGCCTGCGTTCACGAGTTTTAAAGAATCTAAAGTAATAATGCGCGACAAATCGCCTACATCACGGGTAAATTGGCTGATCTGTGAGTATTTGCCTGTGATGGAAATCTGATACGGCAGTTTTTGAATCGGACCATCGTTTTCAGGTTGGAGCGGTGCAACGCTGTCCAAACGCAATCCGTTGGTTGAACCTGCCTGATGCAGCTCTTGAATCAGATTCGGAATTTCCGCGTCGGTCGGAAGTTGTTTCAACAACACATCAAATGCAGAACGAATCGAAGCCAATTCAGCCTTCAGATTATTCAAGCTTGCTGCCTGAATGCTTTTACGCGTAAAGGTTTCCTTCAGTTCTTCTTCTTTAGCTTCCTGCGTATTCCAAGTTTCAATCTGATCTTTAAATACGCCGACATAGCCCAAAGCCAACATACCGACAATCAATAAACCTGCCAGCAAAAGTTTTGAAGGCATATTAAGCAGGTACAGGTTTTGTACGTCCAATTGTTTCAGGTTTTTAGATGCCATTATTGAGCCTCCGGAGCAGGTTCTGCCACAGGTTCGGCCATTTCACCGCTACTTTGGGCAGTTGGTGCAGGAGCCGGCGTATTCACTTGGTTGATTGAAGATTTCAAAGTAAATTCTTGGTAGTTATCTACTTTTTTAATGCTCAACAATTCAGGCTGCAAGAAAATACCTGTACTTGGCAAGGAGCGCATCATAACGGCAATTTTATTGTCGCTGATGGCATGACCGCTGATTTTATAGCTGGTCGGACTTTCGGCTTCCAACGCGGTCAAATAAGTATTATCGGGCGTAAGTGTATTCAAAGAATCAAGGATATAGGCCGCTTGATAGCGTTTTTCCTGTAACTCTTCAACTTTCAGTTTTTTGGCCAAGAAGGCTTCTTTTTCTTGCTGAAGTTTATCGATTTCGCCCAATTCTCTATCAAGTCTGTCGATTTCGGTTTGCAGGAAGTTGTTGCGGCCTTCTTGATTGCTGATGGCGCTGTCAATACCAAGATAGGTAGCGGCCGCCAAGCCCAAACCTACTGCAAAAGCGCCAAGCATCAATATTTTGAATTGCTGCTGCTTGCGCTGTTTAATCTCTTCCCGATATGGGAGAAGGTTGATTCTGGTTAATTCGATCATGTTCTCAAAGTCCCCTTAATGCCAATCCGAACGCCAAAGTCAGTGACGGCGCATCAATTTGAAACTGCGGCAATTCTACTTTTGCACTGCGTTCCACATATGAAATCGGATGCAGATATTCTGTTGGCGTATTGGTTTGCGAGAAAATGCTTTCTGCCAAACCTGCCTGCTGCGCGGTAAAGCCGGTCAGCAGGATGTGTTTGATATTGTGAAAAGAATCAGTGGCCTGCGTGGTATAGTAAAATTGCAGGACACGCTGAACTTCTTGTGCAACCTGCACATTAAAACGGTCGGCAATCTGAGACTGGTAGTCGGAAGGCTTGTTTTGGGAAGCCATCATTTGAGCGGCTTTTTCTTCCGTTACCTGATAAGTACGCTGAATCAGCTGATTGAGCTGCTCTGTACTGACCGGTGTTTCTTGTTTGTAGAGGATACGGCCGTTTTGCAGAATCAGGGCATACATTTGAGTCGCATGAATACCGAACACGGCAACTTTTTCCTCTGCCATTTCGGGAGCATGCGTATTCATCCAATAGACAAAGGCATTGCGTTGCGCCAGCAAGTCCAAGTCCAAAGCAGACAAAGGCAGACCGGCATTTTCAAACATTTCAATGCGTGGCTCGACATCGTCTTTTTTGGCGGCAACAGCTAAAACATGCTGACCCGAACCGACTTCTTCAGCTTGAAAGTCGTAGTTCATTTCTTCAATAGGCGCAAATTGGCCGACTTCCGCCTCGATAAACTCTTCCAAGTCCAAATCGGTATCACGCGGGTTGTAAATAATTTGCTCGACTGTCGCCAAATTTTGTGGCACGGCAGCAACAATATTTTTGCAAGAACTGCGTAATTGTGTGTAAGTATGTTGGATGTAAGTAGCAAGCTGATCGTAGTCTTGAATTTTGTTGCCTTTGACAATATTTTTAGGCAATTTGGTAATAACGTATTTTTCCAGCTGAATTTGGTTTAAACTACGGCCTGTCAGTTGTACCATCTTAATGGCATGTTGGCTGATGTCGACGCCGATGGCAGAGCGGTTGTTCAATCCGCTAGAAGCCTTGCCTGTTTTGGTATCTTTCGTGCTTTTAAATAAGCGCATGATTTGACTTCCCTGTATCATTTAGGAGTGAGTAACTGTTTCGTTATCCGTAAAGGACTTCTTATTCTTTACACAGTATTGACTGTGGCTGATAGAAATCGTTTCCCATTTTACTTTATTTATCGCCATTAATGGCAAAATTATTACCTAGTCATGATTAAAAAGATTATAACGACCTGCATGGGTCTCTTATTAGGACTGGCTCTTTTTGGTGTAGGTCTGATTGCAATTGCAATTTTGGTAACCTATCCAAAACTGCCGTCTTTGGACTCTTTACAACACTACAAACCAAAAATGCCGCTGACGATTTATTCTTCAGACGGCCAAGTCATTGGCGTTTACGGCGAACAACGGCGTGAATTTACCAAAATCGGCGACTTCCCGAAAATTTTGAAAGATGCCGTGATTGCCGCCGAAGACAAACGCTTCTATGACCACTGGGGCGTGGACGTTTGGGGTGTGGCGCGTGCCGCAATCGGCAACGTCATGGCCGGCGGCGTTCAATCCGGTGCCAGTACGATTACGCAGCAGGTTGCCAAAAACTTCTACCTGAGCAGCGAGCGTTCGTTCACCCGTAAATTCAACGAAGCCCTGTTGGCCTACAAAATCGAGCAGTCTTTGAGCAAAGATAAGATTTTGGAGCTGTACTTCAACCAAATCTATTTGGGTCAACGTGCTTATGGTTTTGCCTCCGCCGCCCAAATTTATTTCAACAAAAATGTTAACGAATTAACATTGGCCGAAGCCGCCATGTTGGCCGGCTTGCCTAAAGCACCTTCTGCCTACAACCCGATTGTGAACCCTGAGCGTGCCAAACTGCGTCAGGCTTATATTCTGAACAATATGCTGGAAGAAGGCATGATTACCCTGCAGCAACGCGATCAGGCTTTGAAAGAAGAGTTGCATTACGAGCGTTTTGTACAAAACATCGATCAAAGCGCCCTGTACGTTGCCGAAATGGTACGTCAGGAGCTGTTTGAAAAATACGGTGAAGATGCCTACACTCAAGGTTTCAAGGTATATACCACAGTCGATACCGCACACCAACGCGTCGCTACCGAAGCCCTGCGTAAAGTTCTGCGCAACTTCGACCGTGGCAGCAGCTACCGTGGTGCAGAAAACTACATCGACCTGAGCAAAAGCGACAACGTAGAAGAAACCGTCAGCCAATATCTTTCTACACTTTACACCGTCGATAAGATGATTCCTGCAGTTGTATTGGAAGCCTCCCGTAAAGGTGTACAGATTCAGTTGCCAAGCGGACGTAAAGTGACGCTGAACAGCCACGCTTTAGGCTTTGCCGCCCGTGCCGTCAACAACGAAAAAATGGGCGAAGACCGCATCCGCCGCGGCTCCGTCATCCGCGTTAAAGGCAGCGGCGATACCTTTACCGTCGTTCAAGAGCCTTTGCTGCAAGGCGCATTGGTGTCTTTAGATGCGAAAACCGGTGCAGTCCGCGCATTGGTCGGCGGCTACGACTACCACAGCAAAACCTTCAACCGCGCAACTCAAGCCATGCGCCAACCCGGCTCTACGTTTAAACCGTTTGTTTATTCCGCCGCTTTGGCAAAAGGCATGACTGCCTCCACCATGATTAACGATGCGCCGATTTCCCTGCCGGGCAAAGGTGCAAACGGCAAAGTGTGGAACCCGAAAAATTCAGACGGCCGCTATTCCGGTTACATCACGCTGCGCCAGGCTTTGACCGCTTCGAAAAACATGGTGTCCATCCGCATCCTGATGTCTATCGGCATCGGCTACGCGCAACAATACATCCAACGCTTCGGCTTCAAGCCGTCTGAAATCCCTGCTAGCCTGTCTATGGCTTTGGGTACAGGCGAAACCACACCGTTGCGTATTGCAGAAGGTTACAGCGTCTTTGCCAACGGCGGTTACAAAGTATCTGCCCACGTCATCGACAAAATCTACGACAGCCAAGGCCGTCTGAGAGCGCAAATGCAACCTTTGGTAGCCGGTGAGAACGCACCTCAGGCCATTGACCCGCGCAACGCCTACATCATGTACAAAATCATGCAAGACGTTGTCCGTGTCGGTACCGCACGCGGTGCAGCCGCACTCGGCCGCGCCGACATCGCCGGTAAAACCGGTACCACCAACGACAACAAAGACGCATGGTTTGTCGGCTTCAACCCTAGCGTTGTGACTGCCGTCTATATCGGCTTTGACAAACCGCGCAGCATGGGTCGTGCAGGTTACGGTGGTACAATCGCCGTACCGGTTTGGGTAGAATACATGCGCTTCGCCCTGAAAGGCACCAGCGTCAAACCGATGAAAGCACCTGAAGGCGTGGTTACAAACGGCGGCGAAGTGTATATGCGCGAACGCATGACCACCAGCTCCGACCTGGCCTTGGACAACAGCGGCGTTGCTCCGCGTCCTGCCCATCGTGCCGTTCCGAATGAAAACCGCCGCCGTACCGAGAGCGGCAATGCGCCAGCCCGTGAAGAATTAGACGAAACCCCAGTTCTGCCAAGCAATACCGGCAACAATAACAGACAACAACTGGACTCTCTGTTCTAACAAATCAAGGCCGTCTGAAACGTTCAGACGGCCTTTTTTGAGAAAATTCAAAGCAAAACCATGATTGATTTACACTGCCATTCAACCGTTTCAGACGGCATGCTTTCCCCAACCGAAGTCGTCCGACTCGCCCTTCAAAACGGTTGCACCCTGCTCGCCCTGACCGACCACGACCATACCGGCGGACTTGCCGAAGCACGTGCCGAAGCCGATACCCTCGGCCTCCCCTTCGTCAACGGCGTGGAAATATCCGTCACTTGGCGCGGCCGCACCATCCACATTGTCGGTTTGGACTTTGACGAACACAACGAAGCCCTGCAAAACCTGCTTGCCGAAGTCCGCAAAGGCCGTCTAAAACGATTGGAAGCCATCGCGGCCAAACTGGAGAAAAAAGGCATAACAGGCTCGTATGAAGGCGCGCTGGCATTGGCCGCCAACAAAGAAATGGCCAGCCGTACCCACATTGCCGAATTCCTCATTCGCGAAGGCCATGTTAAAAACAAACAGCAGGCATTTACCAAATATCTGGGCGACGGCAAATCCTGTTCCGTCAGACATGAATGGGCCACACTGGAAGACTGCGTAGTCGCGATTACAGGCGCGGGCGGCATGGCCATTATCGCCCACCCGATGCGCTATGAATTATCCGCCACCGCCAAACGAAACCTCTTTCAAGAATTTAAAAATCTCGGCGGCGCAGGAATTGAAGTGCACAGCGGCAACTGCTGCAAAAACGACCGCCTCAACTATGCCCTGCTTGCCGACCGTTTCGACTTTCTCGCCAGCGCAGGCAGCGACTTCCACCGCCCCAACGACTTCAGCGGCGGCATACTCGGCGCCTGTCCCGACCTACCCGAACAATGCCGTCCTGTCTGGGAACACTTTAAGGCCGTCTGAATTTTTTCATATTTTTGTAAATAGCTTATCTATCTATAAACAGAGACACAGCATCTACACAATTTACATAAGTAAATTCAATAATCAAATATACCTCATAAAACTCCCTCAACTGACATGTATCGTTTTTAAGCAATGTGTTAGGCAAACTCATTCTCTATTCTAGAAATATATGCATAATCTTTTAATTCATTAGGAATATCCTCAATTATTTCATTTCTTTTAATTCCTATTTTTATAAAGGCACCCACTGACGCCAAAAACGCAGAAAAATATTGAGATACTCCAAGATTCTTCATCCCTTCATAGAATCCATAAGCTGCCGAGATGGATCCAACCAAATCTGAAAAATCTGCTCTTAATACAATTTTATGACTAACCAGACATTTGTTTTTCATTACCTTATGTGAGTCCATTGATTTATGTAAATCACAAATTGCTTTTTCTAGTTGCAACATCTTTGTATTCTGAGTAAATATTTGATCAGGAGAACTAATTATTTCATCATACATAGCACTTAAGCATAAACGCAACATTATTAATTCATCATTATATTTTTCTTTGAAATTTAAAATTTCTTCAAGAGGTATAGATCTTTGTGGAATAGGAATAGCTTTATATAGTTCAAATTCAATCGTCCTTTGAAGAGTTTTCCTTATGTTTTTAGAAGCTTTAAAAGACAAATCTTTATGTAATTGTTGCAAACTCCAGAGATACTCTGTACCTTTATGATTATAATTATTAAAAATTTCTTCTTGAATATTCAAGAAGAAATCTTCATTTACCGAATAACTTCCTGTTAACCATACTTCTTCAATTGTTAGAATTTTTTCATTTTGAAGTAAATTAACATCACCTATATTGGAATAACTCATATAGAACATATTATTATTAGGTAAAATGATTTTATCCCAAAAAAACAGTGCCATTCTAATTTCCTGTTCTAAATCAACTCCACCCCCAATGATCGTATTACCATTAACCTCGACAGGAGGTGCCATAATAATTCCACGCTTCTTCACTTCTTATCTCCAATATTTAACTCAAAGAGTAACAAATTTTGAATATTTAGATATAAAATCCATATTTGCAATAAATAAAAATAACATAAAAATACTGTATAACTATAATATACTCCCTTCTCTAAGTAAAATCATAACAACAGAAATAAAAATGCACAGGCCGTCTGAAAAATACTTTCAGACGGCCTGTGCATTTTTATTTCTGTTTACCGCAAGTTAAAACGACCTCACCAGTGACAAACCGACTTCGTTTTGTTTGTAGCTGTACAGCCAGTCGGTGTTGCCGTTAACGCGGCGGTGTTTATAGCTGAGGACGGGCTTAAGGCCGGCGAATTTCCAGCGGTCAGCGCCTATGCTGAGGCGGTAGGTTTGTTCTTTGTCGCGGCGGCGTTGTTCGAGGACGGCATTCTCTTCCCTATGGCTGCGGATGCCGAAGGTAGCAGACACGGAAACGTCGAAACCGGCTTCAAACATTTTTGCCGCACCCAGCCGTGCGGAAATTTGGCGATAGCTGTCCACAGGGTCTTTCGTTTTGCGCTGCTGCCAGTCTATGCCACCGTAGAGCATCAGGTCGTTGCGCGGAAAATAAGACAAGGTGTTGTAAACGGAGAGGAGGCTGCCGTCGAGCAAACGGGTTTTGTCTGCATAAGAAAGGTGTTTCCACTCAGCTTCCGTGTTCCATGTCCAATCGCCCTTGTCGAGGTTCCATTCGTTGCGCACACCATAGGCGCGGTTGAGGGTTTTGCTGCCGCTGCCATTCCATTCGACAAGTGGTGCGAAGGCGAAAGTGTGGCGCTGGTTTTCAAACTGATAGCCTGCACTGAGGTTGAGCGTGTGTTCGTTGAAATCTTTATGGTCGCGGTAGAAGCGGCCATAGCCGAGCGCGCGAGCGGCAATGCCGTGGTGTCCTTTAACCTGCCAGCGGCGGACGGCGGCGGCTTCGTATTTGATGCCGTTGGCGGAAATGGGTTTGTCGCCTGAAAATTCTTCCCAACATTCGCCGTCGATTTCGGTTTTACACCACACTTTGCCGCTGGCTTCGTTGATGTTGCTATTGTGGACGGCGCCGACGGAGAGGCTGCCTTTCCAGCTTTGACGCTGGTTCAAGGCATCTTGGAAATGGGCGATGTTTTCTTTGACGGCTTCAGGCAAGTCTTCGTTTTGAAGGTGTACAAATTCAGAAGATGCTTCGCGGTTCAGACGGCCTTCAAAAAGCAGGCGTGCGTAATCAAGCCGTCCGCGTGTAAAATCGGGATGACGTTGCAACAGGGTTTCGTATTCTTGTTTGGCGGCTTTCCACTTACCTTCGCCTCGTGCAAGAGAAGCACGGGCAAACGAAGCGATATCGGGATCGTATTCGGTTTGCTGGGTATAACGCTCCAGCAGAGGGCGAACGGTTTGCCAATCGCTGCGGTTGACAGCATTAAACAGTGCCTCGCCTTGGTCGGCTTCGGAGTCGCTCTCGGCTGTCTTCCCGGTATGCGGAGCAGAAATATCGAGATGATATTCGCGCACTTTTTGTTCCTGCTCCTGCATGGTTTGGCGGGTATCCTGCCACAGGCGTTGCGCGGTGCGGTCGTCTGAAAAATCAGAACGCGGCGCGGCAAGGACGGGAGCAGAAAGAAGCAGAATCAGGCAGGCAGACGGTTTGTACATGGGATCGGCTTTCCGGTCGCAAGTTTCAGACGACCTTGAGAAATTTGGAAGCAAGTGTTTAAAAAAGCCTGCGGATGGCAGGCTTTATTTTACTTAAAGACAGATTTTAGCGTTTTACGCCGCCGTATGCCGTATCCAGATTGCGGTCGGTCTTAAATTTGGCAACACCGGCCAACGCGCTTGCACCGTTGCCGAAGAAGTGGCCTTCGGTTTTACCGAAGTGGCCGTTGGCGCGAGCGTAGCCTTCAAATGATGCGCTGGATGGCTTGATGCGGGAATGGATGTCCATCTGTACAGCGTTATTTTTCATAGAACCGGTCAAGACGCGTTGACCGAAGTCTGCGCGCAAAGTACCAACCATCGGGTTGTTGCCGGTGTAGTTATTGATACCTTTAACTGCGTAGTTGGCTACACCGGATACAGGCATAGAGGTAGCGCGTTTGTCGCCGGAGTAGAAAACGCCGCGGTTAGAGCCTTTAGCGTATTCTTTACCGACCCACTCACCGTAGTATACTTCAGAGTCACCGCTCTTGATGGTGTTGAACGCATAGCGGCCGAGGTTTTGACGGGTATATGCGTCGTTAACCTGTACGGTTTTCACGCCATTGCGGTCTGCATTGCCAGGCATACGGTTTACGTTGGTGTAGTACACGCCTGAACGGTAGGCAGCGTGTTTCATCACTTTTTCGCCTTCGGCTTCAGATGCAGGCTTGCCCCATTTTTTGCCGTATTTGTGATTTTTGTAGCCATACTCGAATGGGTTATAGGCATTATTAGCTGCAAATGCGCCTACGCTGAACACAACAGCCAAAACAGCAGCGGTGGTTTTTTGCAGATTCAGTTTCATTGAACACTCCTTGAGGTAAAACGATGGTGGGGAAAATTATGTTTCGTTGTGAGTAGAACATATCGTTATGTGAGGAGGTCTTTTTGTTCTGCAAAGCATTTTATAGGGGAAGTGTTAGCACAGAATTAGTAAATATCCTAACAATCCCCTACAAAGCGAAATTCTTTATTTTTAATTCGATACAGCCTGTATCACCTACCCTAAAACGGCAAAGAATATATTGAAACTGCCTGCCCGATACACCATAATGACCCTATAAATACTCGGAAAAAAGGTTAACGCCATGTGCCAACTGCTCGGCATGAATTGCAACACTCCCACAGACATCATGTTTTCTTTTGAAGGCTTCCGCCGTCGAGGCGGCATTACCGACCACCATGCCGATGGTTTCGGCATCGGTTTCTTTGAAGGCAAAGGCGTGCGCTTGTTTCACGACGACAAACCCAGCGCCAACTCTCCTGTTGCCGATTTGGTACGCGCCTACCAAATCAAATCTGAAAACGTTATCGCCCATATCCGCAAGGCCTCACAAGGCCAGACTTCATTGGCGAACACTCATCCCTTTATGCGCGAAATGTGGGGCGAATATTGGCTGTTTGCACACAACGGCCATTTGATTGATTTTTACCCCGAGCAGGGCGAGTACTACCATGCCGTCGGCTCAACCGATTCCGAACGCGCATTCTGCTTTATCCTCAATCGCCTGCGCAGCCGCTTTGCCACAAAACCCGAACCTGAAGTTTTGTTTGATGCCATCGCCGGATTGACCCATGAAATCCGCCGCTATGGGTTGTTCAATTTCGTCATGTCCAACGGCGACTGCCTGTTTGCCCACGCCAGTACCTTACTGCACTACATCGTGCGCAAAGCCCCGTTTGGCAAAGCGCGTCTGCTGGACGATGATGTGATGGTCGATTTTTCCACAGTAACCACGCCAAACGACAAGGTCTCCGTCATCGCCACCCTGCCCCTGACGCGTGACGAAACTTGGTCGCAGTTGGCAGTCAATGAATTGGTAATGTTTCAAGACGGTGATATCGTCCGCAGCGACCGCCCCGAAAATCCGGTTTATATGAGCGCGGAAGAAGGTTTGGAAATCGCCCGTGCCGTCGGCGTATCGGTTTAACGGTTGATTGACTGAAAAACTCAAGGCCGTCTGAAAGGGCAACTTTGCCAAAGTTGCCCTTTCAGACGGCCTTTTTATACTTAATCCATAGTCAAAGCGTTTACTATACGAAAATAGCGCAATCCGCTACAATAATAGGTCACAAACAATGAATTCAATTGCTTAGCGACCTTGCCGAGCGTATGACAAGGAAACCCGATGAAGTGCCCGTTTTGCCAACACCCCAATACACAAGTAGCCGACTCGCGATGGCTGGAAGACACCAACAGCATCCGTCGCCGTCGCAAATGCTTGGAATGCGGACAACGCTTCAGCACCTTTGAAACCGTTGAAATGCGGATGCCGCAAGTCATCAAATCCAACGGCACACGGGTTCCCTTCAATCCGCACAAACTGCAAACCAGCCTTGAGCGCGCGCTGCACAAACGCCCTGTCACACAAGAACAAATCGATGAAACCGTTGCCCTTATCGAGCAGCGCCTCTACCGTTTGGGCAAAAAAGAAGTCGCTTCGCGCATCGTCGGCGAAATGGCGATGGAAGAGCTGGCAAAAATCGACCAAGTTGCCTATGTCCGCTTCGCGTCCGTCTATAAAAGCTTTAAAGACGTTTCCGAATTCACCCAAGTCATCGCCGAATGCAAAGCCAAATAAGGCCGTCTGAAACCATGTTTTCCGCACTTGATACCCAAATGATGCAAACCGCCCTCGAGCTGGCCAAGCTTGGGCGGTTTTCTACTTCCCCCAATCCCCGCGTCGGTTGCGTGATTGCACACGGCGCCCAAATCATCGGACAAGGTTTCCACGTCAAAGCAGGCGAGCCGCACGCTGAAGTTCACGCGTTAAGGCAGGCCGGAGCGGCGGCAAAAGGCGCAACAGCCTATGTCACGCTGGAACCTTGCAGCCATTACGGCCGTACACCACCGTGCGCCGAAGCGCTGGTTCATTCCGGCGTAACGCGCGTAGTCGCCGCCATGACCGACCCTAACCCGTTGGTCGCAGGCAAAGGCTTATCCATGCTGGAAGCCGCCGGAATCCGTACAGAAAGCGGTTTGCTGGAAGCTCAGGCGCGCGAACTCAACCGCGGTTTCCTGTCGCGTATCGAACGCGGCAGACCGTTTGTCCGCCTCAAATGCGCTGCCAGTTTGGACGGCAAAACCGCTCTTTCAGACGGCCGCAGCTTTTGGATTACCGGCGAAGCGGCACGCGAAGACGTACAAATTCTCCGTGCCGAAAGTTGCGCCGTTTTGACCGGTATCGGTACCGTACTTGCCGACAACCCGAAACTCAACGTTCGCAGCTTCCCCACCCTACGTCAACCTGCGCGTATCGTCTTGGACAGCCGACTGCAAATCCCTTTGGACTGCCACCTCGTGACCGATACCGAAAGCCCGACCGTTATCGTTACCCTTTCCTCAGACGAACAACGTTTGCAGGCTCTGAGTGCATTTGAACATATCCGCATCATCAGGCCGTCTGAACACATCAACGGTCGCATCAATCTTCTTTCACTCATGCCGCAACTGGCAGAGCTTGGCTTTGGCGAAGTTCTGGTAGAAGCCGGCTCAACACTTGCTTCAGCCTTCCTGAAGGATGACTTGGTGGATGAAATCGTCCTCTACCAAGCGCCGAAACTATTAGGCGCAGGCAAACCTCTTTTCTCCATTCCTGAAAATCCGGCCGTCCTGCTTTCAGACGGCCCTTGGCAAAGTCAATCAGTAGAAATCATCGGGCAGGACATTAAATGGGTTCTCCGGAAAAAATCCACCTAATTGCCTCAGCTTGATAATTAAACCATTTTCAATAGAATCTATCTATCATTTGCATGGCAATAAATGTGTTTTTCGCCGAAATATTATAATGACTATAACGTATTCCAATTTAAAACTTTGACTTAAGTTAACTATCCTCGAGCTGATTGTCGACAAATTTTCCTTTTTTTCATCACAAAAGAATGAATTATTAAGATAAGTTAAACCATGAAAATTTGTTAAAAGTTTTTATTCTAGAAGGGTTTTAAACGGCATAAACGGTAGTTTAATTTCATGAACCATGCATTTGACAAAGAGATATTTAAAATTAAAACATTTGGTTGAGTGTAATTTCTAAAAATTCAATATTCAAAAATACCTTTTTCATACCTTACAGGCCGTCTGAACGACCGTTAAACTTTTTTGATTGAGACGAATCAGATAAGTGCTTATGATTCCGTCTAATGTAATTATAAGTATGGTTTTAAGGCTTCACACGATACGGCAGCCGGCTATGGCTATGCGGTTGCAGCAAACAACTCAGGCATCGGGAAAACACTCCCGATTTACTCATTCATTAAACGAAAGACATCATGAAAAACATTACGATACAAAAATTTGCCGATAAGACCGCAAAAATCGGCATCGTTGGCTTAGGCTACGTCGGTTTACCACTGATGTTGCGCTATGTGGATATCGGTTACCAAGTTTTGGGTTTCGACATTGACACCAACAAAGTCGACAAGCTCAACAAAGGCGAAAGCTACATTGAGCATATCCCTTCCGACAAAATTGCCGCTGCTTCCAACAGCCTGTTTGAAGCAACGACCGACTTCTCCCGCATCGGCGAAGTAGAAGCCGTCATTTTGTGCGTACCGACTCCGCTGAACAAATACCGTGAGCCGGACATGAGCTTTGTGATTGACACTACCGATGCGGTAAAACCTTACCTGCGCGCCGGTCAAGTGCTGTCTTTAGAATCCACCACCTACCCCGGTACTACCGAAGAAGAATTGCTGCCACGTATGGAAGAAGGCGGCTTGAAAGTCGGTCAAGACGTGTTCTTAGTTTACTCTCCTGAGCGTGAAGACCCGGGTAACCCTAACTTTGAAACCCGTACCATTCCAAAAGTCATCGGCGGCCATACCCCTGCCTGTTTGGAAGTCGGCCTTGCGCTGTACCAACCTGCCATCGATAAAGTTGTTCCAGTAAGCTCCACCAAAGCTGCCGAGCTGACCAAACTCCTGGAAAACATCCACCGCGCCGTAAACATTGGCTTGGTGAACGAGATGAAAATCGTTGCCGACAAAATGGGCATCGACATTCACGAAGTCATCAATGCCGCTGCGACCAAACCGTTCGGCTTCGTTGCTTATTACCCAGGTCCAGGCTTGGGTGGTCACTGTATCCCTATCGACCCGTTCTACCTGACTTGGAAAGCACGCGAATACGGCGTAAACACCCGCTTCATCGAGCTTGCCGGCGAAGTAAACTCCCACATGCCTGACTACGTTATCGAAAAAGTCGGCCTGGCTTTGAATGACCACAACCGTTCTATCAAAGACAGCAAAATCTTGGTATTGGGTATCGCCTACAAGAAAAACGTGGACGATATGCGTGAAAGCCCGTCTGTAGAAGTGATGGACCGCCTGCACAAACTGGGCGCAGTGGTTTCCTACTCTGACCCGCACGTTCCAGAGTTCCCACACATCCCCGGCCACCACTACTTCGACCTGAAGAGCGAAGCGCTGACTCCTGAAACTGTCGCCCAATACGATTGCGTGGTTCTGACCACCGATCACGACAAATTCGACTATGACATGATCACCGAACATGCCAAGCTGATTGTCGATACACGCGGCAAATTCCCAGTAAAAAATCCTAAAGTCATCAAAGCATAATCTTGCTTCAGACACATCCGGCTGCCTCCGGTTTCCCCGACCGGGACGGTAGCCGGTTTCCCAAGGCTATTTGTTTTTCAGACGGCCTTGGCAAACCGGCAACGGTAACAACACATACCCTACGAAAAACGCTCAGCTCGAACTTCTGGCCGTCTGAAAACAAATAATATGAACGCGAAAAAAATCCTCGGCTACGCATTGGGCCCGATAGGAAGCGCCGCTTTCGGCCTGCTTTCCCTGCCGCTCATCTCATGGTACTTCCCTGCGGAAGACATCGGCCGTATCGTACTCTTGCAGACCATTGCCGGACTGAGCATCCTGTTGCTGGGCTTGGGGCTGGACCAATCCTATATTCGCGACTATTACGCCGTTAAAGACAAGGCCGCGCTGTTCAAATCCGTTTTTTTATCGCCATTGATTCTGACTGTGGCGGTTGTGGTTTTAGTGTTACTGATAAACGCATCATGGCCGTCTGAAATCATTTTTGACATCCCCAGTGCAAATTTGGGGATTCTCTTTCTGATTTTCTTGGCCACTACGCTGATTACCCGTTTTTTAGCCTTGATTTTGCGGATGAAAGAGCAGGCATTGGCTTTTTCCGTCAGCCAGCTTGCGCCGAAATTCTTGATTTTGGTGTTGGTTTTTGCCGTGATTGCTTCCGGCTTACCTACCAATACTACTTCGCTGGTTTTTACCTACACCGCAGCCCAAGTGCTGACCGTTGTACTGTTGATATATCAGCTGCGCCAAGACCTGCAAGCCGTTTCCCATGCGAAATGGTCGCCCGAGCTGCATCGGGACGGCCTGCGCTACGGCCTGCCGCTGGCATTCGGCAACTTGGCCTATTGGGGCCTGACTTCGATTGACCGCTTTGTCCTCAAAGACATCTCGGGTTTGGACGAATTGGGCATCTATTCGATGGCAGTCAGCTTTGGTGCCGTCGCCTTGATTTTCCAAAGTGTGTTTTCCACTATTTGGGCGCCTTTGGTGTTCAAATGGGTAGAAGAAAAAACCAATCTGGATAAAATCGGCGACATCACGCTTTCCATGACCGTCCTCATCAGCGCAATGATTTGCCTCATTGGGATTTTCTCGCCGATGGTGACCTGGATACTGCCGGAAAAATACACGCAGGTTCAATTTATCCTGCTCTCGTGTATGCTCTTCCCCCTGTTTTACACGCTGACCGAAGTCAGCGGCATCGGTTTGAACGTTGTCCGCTCAACTTGGCTGATTACCGTCATCAACATCGTTGCCTTTATCGCCAATACCGCCCTGCTCTATCTGCTGGTACC
Source organism: Neisseria perflava (assembly GCF_019334725.1). Classification (NCBI taxonomy): domain Bacteria; kingdom Pseudomonadati; phylum Pseudomonadota; class Betaproteobacteria; order Neisseriales; family Neisseriaceae; genus Neisseria; species Neisseria perflava. The sequence goes on from NZ_CP079818.1 coordinate 2,231,323, forward strand.
GAAATTCGGTGCAAAAGGTGCGGCTATGGCCAGCGCAACGGCTTTTTGGCTGTTTTTCATCTTTAAAACCGAATTCTCTTCACGCCTGTGGCAGCCTTTGCCGCGCCTGAAGATTTATACAAACTCAACGCTCTGCCTGATGATCTGCCTTGCCTATACTTGGCTGGGTACGCGCGACAACTACATCTGGTTTGCGCTGGCATGGGCAGTCGGGCTGGGTTTCCTGTTCCTAAAATACAAACAAGCACTATTTGCCGCGACCGAAAAAATCAAAGCCAAATTAAACCGTTCGGCAAAATAGCCAACCTGAGATTCATGTCTCTACGATAACAACAGAACGACTATGAAAATAAAACGTCTAAATTTATACACTTACATCCTATACATTATGTTTACAGCTTATATGCTGGGGCCGGCGCTGTCTTTTAAAATCGGCGTACCGCGCATCGATAATCCTTTATCGTTGTTGTTCGTATTGATTGGCCTTGCCGTATTCTTTTTGGAGGGCAAGCATATTCCGCGCAAAATTTTTGTCATGCTCTGCGCCCTGGCCGCCATGTGTATTTGGCCGGCCATCCACATGGGCATTACATCGCTGATACCGACTCAATACATGGACATCTTGTTTTTTATGGCGGTGCCGGTTTTTTTCTACTTGTTTTACCAAGTGCTTATGCGCGCTGAAAATCCATTGGGCGTTATTCAGAAGTTTTTATTGGTCTTTGCCCTTTATGTTGCCATTCCACCATTTGTGGAATTGATTACCGGCATTCAGTTTGTCAGTGCCAGTGATGAACTGGCCATTAAAGAAGGTTCGCTCAAAGGGCTGTTTTTCAATCCCAACAACCTTGCTGCCACTGCCGTTTGCCTCGCACCCGCCATCCTATTTTTCTTTCAACTGCAAGGACGCAAACACAAAGAGAAACTACTGGGCTGGGGATTATATTTACTACTAGGTATGGCCATTTTTGTTTGCGTATCACGCACAGCTATTGCCTGCTACCTTTTGATTTCACTCATTTATATAGCTTATCGTAAAAATGGTTTTATTACCGTTATTGCCACAGGACTGCTCGCGTTAACATTATCGATGATTCCATCCCGTGTCATCGCGGAATTTTTGCTGTCACTTAACGGCAACCCTTTTCTTGAACGTTTTTCCAGCCGCGTATACCTTTTTCTATTCGATTTAGACAGCGACAACTCTGTGTCCTACCGTCAGGAGATTTACAACTATTTTTGGAATAATCCGCCCCTGTTGCTAACCGGCTACGGACCAAAAAATTTTCGCGACTATTTTGGCGGCCACTTGAGTAACAGCCTGGGTTTTGAAAATCCGCACAGTTTCATCATCGAACTGTATTTGGGTTTCGGCATAATTTCCCTGCTCGGCTTTATTGCATTTGTAGCGTTTTATTTCCTCTACACTGCCTCAAGCCGTGCACTAACCAACAAATCACGCGTACTGGCTTGGGTAACTTTGGGCATTTTCTTGTTGGCAGGTTTTATTCCGTCCACCATTTTGCGTATGCCCTTCATCTGGCTACCCTGCCTGCTGATTTACATTTACAGCACATTTGTCGCATCCAAATTACAAAATCAGGCCGCTTACACATATAGCTATACCCCATCTAAAACAAAGGGAATATCATGAAAATCACCCTGACTACCTCCATGTCCGGCCTCGGTGGCACTGAAAATGCCACTTTCCGCCTCGGTCGCCTGCTCAAACAACGCGGACACGATATCGTATTGGCCTCTTCAGACGGCCCTTTGATTCAGGAAGCGCAAGCATTGGGCATCCGTTGGCAGCCGATTGATTTTTACCAAGGTGGTCTTTTGGGTTACGTCAAAGGCATGTTTGCCTATATGAAACTGCTGAAAAAAGAGAAGCCCGATGTGATTCACTGCCAAATGGCGCGTATCGTTCCGGCCTGTGCCATTGCGGCCAAGTTTGCCTCGCCGAAAACCAAAGTGTTCTACCACGCGCGCGGCCTTAATCCGGAAACTTATCCGAAAATTGCCAAGCTTTTCGACAAGCTGGGCGTGTACATCATCGGCAACTGCAAACACGAACGTGAAAAACTCATCCGTTACGGTTTCCCTGCCAACCGCATCACCTACACCTACAATGCCCTGCACAAAGTAGATTTCGTTCCTGAAAAAACAGTCAAAGACTATGTCCAACTGGGCACGCTTTCCCGTTTGGACACCGTCCGCGCCGTGCATCTGATGTTGGATATTTTGAAGAAAATGGTTGACCGCGGTATGCCTGTACGCCTCAACGTTGCAGGTATCGGCGAAGAAATGGACAACCTCAAAGCCCAAGCCAAACGTTTAGGCATTGAAGACAAAGTCACCTTCCTCGGCGGCGTCCGCGACTTGACCGGCTACTTCAAAGAAGTCGATATTTTGGTGAACACGCCGCATTGCGTAGGCGACCACGGAGCAGGTGTCGGCAACAATATTTTGGAAGCCGGCCTTTACGACACGCCTGTCGTGACCTACAACATGGCGGGCATTTCGGAAATGGTCATTACCGGCCAAACCGGCTACTGCATTCCTTTCGGCGACGACGAAGCATTTATCGAAGCCGTCGATACACTCATCAAGCATCCAGAGTTGCGTGGTCAAATGGGTAAAGCCCTGCACAAACACGTCGAAACCTTATGCTCCGACGACGAAATCTACCGCACCACCATGGCTGCGTACGAAATGTAAGGCTATCTGAAACATGAACATTACCATCGTCGCCCCTTATTGCTCATTGCCGTCCGAGCCGCATTTCAACCGCTTCTGGTATCTTGCCGAGCTGTTGTCGCAGTCGCATGACGTGTTGCTGATTACCAGCAACTTCAAGCACTACGACAAATCTTTCAGACGGCCCGAAGATGCCAAGGCCGCCTCACAAGGCCGTCTGAAAGTCATGCTGTTGGAAGAAAGCGGATACAGCAAAAACGTGTCTTTAGGACGCTTGGCCAGCCATCACCACTTCGTCAAACATTTTGAAAAATGGTTGGAAAACTGCCGTCCGGGCGAACAAGACGTCGTCTTTTCCGCCTATCCGCTGATTGCCACCAACCTGCTGTTGGGCAAACACAAAGCGCGTTTGGGTTACAAACTGATTGTCGATGTGCAGGACGTATGGCCGGAGTCTTTCTCCTCAGTCGTACCGTTTTTGAAAAAAGTACCGCACAACCTGCTGCCCTTTGCTTCACGCGCCAACCAGGCCTACCGTTACGCCGACGCGCTGGTTGCCGTATCGCAGACTTATCTCGACCGCGCCAAAGAAGCCAATCCGAATGTACCTGGCGAAGTCGTCTATATCGGTGCTGACTTTCCCAAACTCGATGCCGCGCCTGCCAAAGATTTTGGCGACGACAAAACCCGCTTTTTCTACTTGGGCACGCTCAGTTACAGCTATGACGTGGAAACCGTGTGCAAAGGCGTTCTCAAGCTGTTGGACGCCGGCGAAAACGTCGAGTTGCACATCATGGGCGGCGGCCCTGATTTGGACAGGCTCAAACAATACGCCTGCGACGACATCAAGTTTTACGGCTACATTCCCTATGCCGAAATGATGTCGGTTGCCAAGGGCTGCGACATTGCCATCAACGCCATCCAGTCCTATTCAATGGCATCGATTACCAACAAACTCTCCGACTATATGGCTTTGCAAAAACCGATTCTGAACAGCCAAGTCAACGACGAAGTTGCCGAAGTCCTTACCCTGCTGCCGCATGCGAACTACCATTCCGGCGATGTGGACGGTTTCGTTCAAGCCGCCAAAGATATTTTGAAGCGCAAAAGCGATCCTGTTCAGTCCGAAGAAATCGTCGGCCGCTTCAAACGCGACGTTGCCTATCAAAAAATCGTCAACCTGATTGAAAGATTAGCTCATGAATAAATTTTTCAAACGCCTGTTTGACATTGTCGCCTCCGCTTCAGGACTGATTATCCTGTCGCCTGTGTTTTTGATTTTGGTGTACCTCATCCGTAAAAACCTAGGCTCGCCCGTGTTCTTCATCCAAGAGCGGCCGGGCAAAGATGGCAAGCCGTTTAAAATGATTAAATTCCGCTCCATGCGCGATGCAATCGATAAAGACGGCAACCCACTACCGGACAGCGAACGCCTGACCGATTTCGGCAAAAAATTACGTGCCACCAGTTTGGACGAACTTCCTGAATTATGGAATGTCTTAAAAGGCGAGATGAGTCTAGTTGGCCCTCGTCCGCTGCTGATGCACTACCTGCCGTTGTATAACGACTTCCAAAACCGCCGCCACGAAATGAAACCGGGCGTGACCGGTTGGGCTCAAGTCAATGGCCGCAACGCCATTTCATGGGATGAAAAATTTGCCCACGATGTTTGGTACATCGACAACTTCAGCTTTTGGCTGGATATCAAAATTTTGTTCCTGACAGTTAAAAAAGTCTTCGTCAAAGAAGGCATCTCAGCCGAAGGAGAAGCCACAATGCCTTATTTCACGGGTAATAAAACTGATGAAAAAAAATAATATACTGATTCTGTCGGCAGGTCGCCGTGTCGAATTGGTGCAGGACTTTCAAACCGAAGCCGCACGTTTTTCAGACGGCATCAGCGTTTTTGCCACTGACCTCAACCCACACATGTCTTCTGCCTGCCATGTTGCCGACCAAGCTTTCAGCGTACCGCGTATCGATGCAGCCGAATACATTAACAGCATTTTCGAGTTGGCCAAACAACACGACATCGGTCTGATTGTGCCAACCATCGATACTGAGCTGCTCAAACTGGCCGAAGCACGTGACCGTTTTGAAGCTGAAGGAATACATATTGTCATTTCCGATGCAAAGTTGATTACCCTGTGCCGCGACAAGCGCCTGACCTCAGGCCTGTTTGCACAATACAGCATCCGTTCCCCTGAAATTTACGAACGGGACCACCTGGTTTTCCCATGTTTTACCAAGCCTTATGACGGCAGCCGCGCCATCGGTGCGAAAAAAATCAACACACCAGCTGATTTGACTGTCGACATTACCGAAGACCCGAAAATGATGTTCACCCAATACATCGATATCGAGAATACTTTTTCCGAATTTACCGTCGATATGTATTACGACCGTCAAGGCCGTCTGAAATGCGCCATTCCTCGCGAACGTTTGGAAGTGCGCACCGGCGAAGTCAGTAAAGGCGCAACCCGCCGCAATGCCCTGTATAAAGAGCTGGTTGAAAAAATGGCCGTATTGGAAGGCGCACGCGGCTGCATTACCGCGCAATTCTTCGTCAGCAAAACCGACAGCACAACCTACGGCGTGGAAATCAACCCGCGTTTCGGTGGCGGTTTCCCGCTGACTTACGCTGCAGGCGGCAACTATCCGGGCTGGCTGATTCAAGAATACATCGGCGGCCAAGACATCCCTTTCTCCGACGACTGGGAAAACAATTTAATCATGCTTCGTTATGATGCTAAGATTTTGGTAAGAGAACATGATTAAACCGGAAGAATCCGTCATCGTCTTCGATCTTGACGATACGCTTTACTCTGAGTACGACTACAAATGCTCCGGAATACAGGCAGTTGTAGGGACAATTACGTCGCTTTACCCACAATACGATGCCGATGTACTAAATGAAATTGCAGAAAATAAAAGTAAAGACTGGCTTGAAAATTTGTGTCATCATTGCAAATTAAACGAACTAGAGAAACAATCACTTTTGTGGCAATATCGACTACACAGGCCTGTTATCCGACCCTATGTCGAACCGTCTTTTTTACAGAAGCTGATGCGCCCTTTTGCCGCACGCGCCCTGATTACAGACGGCCGCAGTCTGACACAGCGTTTGAAAATACAGGCCTTGGGTTTGACCGATTTGTTTGACGACATTTTGATTTCGGAAGCCATGCAATCGGAAAAACCCGACGATAAGCGTTTTGTCTTCCTGCAAAACAAATATCCAGCTGCAAAACGTTTCATCTACATCGGCGACAACATCAAAAAAGATTTTGTCGCACCCAACAAACTGGGTTGGCTCTCCATAGGCATCATGCCTAAGCCACACAATATTCATCAAGCCGAGCCCGAGCAATACGGTCGTGAATACCAGCCCACCCTTTGGATAAACACCCTGGAAGAATTGACTACACTGTCAACTTCCGCCACCGAAAAAGCAAATGCATAAGGGACATTTCTCCATGAAAATCTTATTTATGGGTCGTAAACAGGTTTCCGCCAACCTGCTTCGTTTTTTGACCAAACAAGACCATATCGAAATCGTCGGTGTCTTGACCGACAGCCATCTGCAAGGCTCGCCGACCACGGCTGCCGCGCAGGAATTGGGCTTGCCCCTGTACACCTTCGATACGGCTTTGGAAGCAATGCGAGAAGGCCGTCTGAAATACGATTTGGGCTTGTCCGTCCTTTATTGGCGCAAGCTGCGTGATGAATTCCTGAGCATTCCGACTTTAGGCACGATCAACTTCCACCCTGCACTGTTGCCCGAATACAAAGGCACAGGTGGCTACAACCTGGCCATCATGGACGAGCTGAACGAATGGGGCAATACCGCCCACTACGTCGATGCTTCCATCGATACCGGCGAAATTATCGAAGTGGACCGCTTCCCTATCGATGCTGAAACAGAAACCGCCCAATCGCTCGAACGCAAAACCATGCAGGCATTGGAAGATTTCGCACGACGCGTCATCACCCGCGCCATCGAGTCGAAAACCAAATTACCGACCACGCCAAACATCGGTGGCCGCTATGTCAGCCGTGACGAGATGGAAGCCATGAAGCAAATCCGCGACGGCGATAATATCGAGAAGAAAATCCGCGCCTTCTGGTTCCCTCCTTACGACGGCGCATACGTCGAAATCAACGGTCAGAAATACACCCTGATCAACCGTCAACTGCTGGAAGAAATCGCCCCCAAAGGCTCAACCAGTCTTTTCGCAGGAAAAACAAATGCTTAATACATCACTCTCCCCATGGCCAAGCTTTACCCAAGAAGAAGCCGATGCCGTTTCCAAAGTCCTGCTGTCCAATAAAGTCAACTACTGGACAGGTACGGAATGTCGCGAATTTGAAAAAGAATTTGCAGCTTTTGTCAGCACGCAATACGCCGTCGCCCTTTCCAACGGTACGTTGGCTTTGGACGTAGCACTCAAAGCAATGGGCATCGGCCAAGGCGATGATGTGATTGTCACTTCGCGCACTTTCTTGGCTTCCGCGTCCTGTATCGTGACCGCCGGCGCAAATCCGGTTTTCGCCGATGTCGATTTGAACAGCCAAAACATCAGCGCCGAAACCATCAAAGCCGCTTTGACGCCAAACACCAAAGCCATCATCGTGGTTCACCTTGCCGGTATGCCTGCCGAAATGGACGATATCATGGCTTTGGCCAAAGAACATAACTTGTGGGTTATCGAAGACTGCGCCCAAGCGCACGGTGCAAAATACAAAGGCAAATCCGTCGGCTCTATCGGCCACGTCGGCGCTTGGTCGTTCTGCCAAGACAAAATCATGACCACCGGCGGCGAAGGTGGCATGGTTACTACCAATGACAAAGAGCTGTGGAGCAAAATGTGGTCGTACAAAGACCACGGCAAAAGCTACGATGCCGTGTACCACCGCGAACACGCACCCGGTTTCCGCTGGTTGCACGAAAGCTTCGGCACCAACTGGCGCATGATGGAAATGCAGGCTGTCATCGGCCGCATCCAGCTCAAACGTATGCCCGAATGGACTGCACGCCGTCAAGCACACGCCGCCAAACTGGCTGAAAGCTTGGGCAAGTTCGCCAGCATCCGTTTGGTTGAAGTAGCCGACTACATCGAACACGCACAATACAAGTTCTACGTTTTCGTCAAACCCGAACACCTGAAAGACGGCTGGACGCGCGACCGCATCGTCAACGAACTGAACGCGCGCAAAGTCCCATGCTATCAAGGCAGCTGCTCCGAAGTGTATTTGGAAAAAGCCTTCGACGACACACCTTGGCGTCCGAAAGAGCGTTTGAAAAACGCCGTCGAGTTGGGCGACACCAGCCTGATGTTCTTGGTGCACCCAACCCTGACCGATGAAGAAATTGCGTCCTGCAAAGAAAACATCGAAGCCGTATTGACTGAAGCCACGGCATAATCATTTTCAGACGGCCTGCAACTTCAGGCCGTCTGAAAAAATAAAACAGCCTGCTTCAAACAATCCGTACCAAGCCACATTACAACACTCAGACACAAGAAATATAAAATGAACTTGGAAACCCTGCTGGCTCTGCCGCGCAACCTTAAAAAAACCTTCTTCGTCATCCACGATATCTTGATGATATTCGTGGCGTTTTGGTTTGCCCAAAGCCTCAAAGTGCAATATTCCGACGAATGGTTGAGTATCGCCAACTGGCTGGCTTTCGGCAGCACCGCTGTGCTGACCATCATCCTTTTCATCCGTATCGGCCTCTATCGCGCCGTCACGCGCTTCGTCAGCATCCGCGTCCTGACCGCCGCCGCATTCGGCAGCATCATTTCAGCGGTCTTGTTCTGCCTGACCACCCTGATTTTTGAACAAAAACTGCACCTTGCCCTGCCCATCGTCTATTTCTTGGTCTTGGTGGTCGGCGTCACCAGCTCGCGCATGATCCTGCGCGCGATTCTGACCGACCATCACCGCAAACAGATGACCCCCGTCATCATCTACGGCGCAGGCCAATCCGGCCGCCAGTTGTTGGAAGCCATCAAACAGGTTAACGAATATTCGGCCATTGCCTTTGTCGATGACAACCCAAAAATCCAACGTACCGTCATCTATGACCTGGCCGTCCACAACCCCAACGAAATCCCGATGCTGATCAGCCGTTACGGCGTCCGCAAAATTCTGCTGGCGATACCAAGTTCTACGCCGGAAGAACGCAAAGACATCATCCGCCGCCTCGAAGCATACAAATGTGAAGTCCTAACCATTCCGGGCATGAAAGATTTGGTCGACGGGAAAATCAACGTCAGCTCATTGAAAAAAATCTCTGTGGTCGATTTGCTCGGCCGCGCCCCTGTGGCACCGCGCCCTGAATTGATGAGTGCCGACATCAGCGACAAAGTCGTGATGGTAACCGGCGCAGGCGGTTCTATCGGCTCCGAACTTTGCCGTCAGATTCTCAACTGCCGTCCGACCAAACTGCTGTTGTTTGAATTGTCCGAATTTGCCCTGTACAGCATAGACAAAGAATTGCGCGAAACCCAAGCCGCGCAAGGCAGCCAAGTCGAAGTCGTACCGCTTTTGGGCTCGGTTCAAAACAAAGAACGCCTTAGCAGCATCATGAAGGCCTATCACGTCGACACCGTTTATCATGCCGCGGCCTACAAACACGTCCCTATGGTCGAGTTCAACACCATCGAAGGCATTCAAAACAACGTGTTCGGCACACTCTGCTGCGCGCAGGCCGCCGTAGATGCGGGCGTTTCCACCTTTGTTTTGATTTCCACCGACAAAGCCGTTCGTCCGACCAACACCATGGGCGCCAGCAAACGCATGGCCGAACTCTGCCTGCAAGCGCTTGCCGCCGAGCCGGAGCAAAAAACACGCTTCTGCATGGTGCGTTTCGGTAATGTATTGGGTTCGTCCGGCTCCGTTGTCCCTGTATTTGAAAAACAAATTGCCGAAGGCGGCCCGATTACCCTGACCCACCAAGACATTACCCGCTACTTCATGACCATTCCCGAAGCGGCGCAATTGGTTATCCAAGCCGGCGCAATGGGTAAAGGCGGCGACGTATTCGTCCTTGACATGGGTGAATCCGTCAAAATCATCGACCTTGCCCGTCAAATGATTGTCCTCAGCGGCCTCAAAGTGAAAGACGAGCAACACCCCCACGGCGACATCGAAATCAAGATTACCGGCCTGCGCCCGGGCGAGAAACTTTATGAAGAACTGCTCATCGGCGACGAGGTACAAAAAACCACTCATCCCCGTATTATGACCGCCAGTGAAGTAATGCTTCCATGGACGCAATTATCTGACATACTGTCGGAACTCGAAACTGCTTGTCTCCAAAGCGACCAAGACAGCCTGCGCCAGCTTTTGTTGCGCGCACCGACAGGCTTCGTACCTAAAGACGGTATCTGCGACTTGGTTTGGCAACAAAACAATAATGCCGTCTGAACATTTTCAGACGGCCCGGACACCATCCTGCAAGGACTACTACATGAAAAAAACGCTCTCCCTGCTTACTCTATTAGCGCTGACTGCCTGTAACAGCACGACAGTCATTCCCGGTTCAACCATCAAAACCAGAACCAAAACCATTGTTTACACCGATACCGACACCGCAGCCGATACCAACCTCGACAGCCGCGTTGCCGTTTACCCTATCACGCCCAACCTGATTGAAAAAATGCGCAAGTCGCCTGTACTTTCCCAAAACAACCAAGGTTTGGAGCAAAGCAAAAGCGCTTACCGCTACCGCATCGGCAGCGGCGACGTCCTCAATATCATGGTTTGGGCACACTCCGACCTCAACTCCCCTATCCAGCAAAGCAACCCGCAAACCAACCAAGTCAGCCGCGGTGCCTGGGTAGATGAGGGCGGTTACATCACTTACCCGTTGGCAGGCAAAATTCAAGCCAAAGGCAAAACTTTGGACGAATTGCAAAACACCCTGACCAACCTTCTGAAACGCTACATCAAAAACCCTCAAGTAGCCATCAACGTTACCGAATTCCGTTCGCAACGTATTTCAGTATCCGGGGCCATCAACCAAGCAGGTCAGCTGCCGATTACCAATATCCCGATGACCATTTTGGATGCCATCAACCAAGTAGGCGGTGTTACCCAAAGTGCCGACACCCAACACATCAAATGGACGCACAACGGCGTCGACCGCACCCTCTCCCTGCAAGACATGCTGCAATACGGCGATATGTCGCAAAACCATCTTCTCAGCCATGGCGACATCGTTTACGTTCCTAACAGCAGCAACAACAAAATCTACATCATGGGTGAAGTCGGCAAACAAGCCACCCTGCCGATCGGCAATCACGGCCTCAACCTGACCCAAGCGCTCGGCGAAGTCGGCGGCATGAACCAAAACTATGCTGATGCAACCGGCGTATTCGTGATCCGCCGCGCACCAGAAGATGCGGCCAAACCTATCCACATCTACCAGCTCAACCTGAAAGATGCGACTTCTTACGCGCTGGGCAGCGAATTCAAACTGCGTTCGGAAGATACCGTTTACGTTACCGCCGCCCCGGTTACCCGTTGGAACCGCGTAATGTCACAAATTACCAACTCCATCAGCAACGTCAACACCCTCGACAATACGTTTAAATAAACAGTGGTTCCTGCTGTCAGACCCTCGTTTGACAGCAGGATACAAAATTACGCACAATCCAAACCAATTACATAAACGGCATACAAAAGCCGTACACACCACACAAACGGAAAAGCAGTATCTTATAGTCTGACTCACGCTTTTTTCAGACCATAAACCGAAAACAATATCATGTACCACAACATACTCATCGTCTGCCTAGGCAACATCTGCCGCTCCCCTACAGCAGAGCGGATCATGCAGAAAAAACTACCCGGCCATCAAATCAGCAGCGCCGGCATAAAAGCACTGGCAGGGAAGGATGCCGATTTCCAAGCTATTAAAACCGCACTCAAACACGGCGTTATCGTTGCAGGCCATACGGCACGCCAGCTGACCGCCCAAATGTGCGAGCAGGCCGATTTGATTCTTGTGATGGAGCCCAGTCAAATCGATATGGTTGCCGACATCCATTCGCCGGCACGCAGCAAAACCATGCTGTTTGCCCAATGGTTACCTAAAAAAACCGTACCTGACCCATACAAACAAAGCAGCGAAATGTTTGAAGCCGTTTTTGAACAGCTCAATGCTGCCGCAGACACTTGGAAAACCAAACTAAACGGAAAAACTCAACCGGTATAAAACCGGCATAAACAAGAAAGCAAGCAATGAAAAAAACGACCTACATACCTTACAGCGCAGACAATGACGAAATCGACTTCGGTCAACAGCTGCGCGTAATTTGGACAAATAAATACAAAATCCTCGCTGCCCTGCTTGCAGGCGGCATTCTTGGCGCAGCCTTCAGCCTGGCATCCACTCCGCAATACCGTGCCGACGCCATGCTGGAAATTGAAACGCGACAAAACCAAATCCTGACCGAAATCAACAGCATCTTCAACAATCAAACCACGCCGTCTGAAGCAGAAGTCGAGCTGGTTCAATCACGCTTGGTGCTGGGTAAAACCGTCGATGACCTTCAGCTTGACCAAGAAGTCAAAGCCAAATACACACCCGTTATCGGCAGCCTGATGCACAACATCAGCGGCGACCCCGATCCTAAATTGACCGTCGGCAGCTTTACCGTACAAGACGAATGGTTCAACAAAACCTTCACGCTGACCGCCAAAAGCAACAAGGCCTATACCCTTACCCTTCCTGACAAACGCGTCGTCGAAGGCAAGGTCGGCGTGCCTCTGAAAATCAACAATCACACCACCCTCAAAATCGATCAAATACTGGCCAATCCGGGTCAAGAATTTACGTTGACCAAGTTCTCCCGCATCAGCGCCATCGAAAACATCCAAAACAAACTGGCTGTTATCAGCAAAGGTAAAACTAGCCCCATCATCAACCTTGCCTTTACCGGCACCGACCCTAAACGTACCAGCGTCATCCTCAACAGCATTGCCGACAACTACGTTGCGCAAAACCGTGAACGCGATGTCCAAGTTGCATCCAGCGGTTTGGCCTTCATCAGCGAAGAATTGCCACGCTTGAAAGAAACCTTGCAAGACGCTGAAAACAAACTCAATGCCTACCGCCAACAATCAGGCTCTCTCGACATTCCACTCGAGTCCAAAGGCGCATTGGAAAGCCTGACCAGCATCGAAACCCAAATTACCCTGCTCAAAACCGAAGAAGCAGGCTTAGCCGAGCTGTACACGCCGGAACACCCTTCCTATAAAGCCGTATTGGACAAACTTGCCGTTCTCGAGCGCGCTAAAAACAAAATCAATCAACAAATCGCCGAGTTGCCGAATACCCAACAAGAAGTTATCCGCCTGACCCGCGACGTAGAAACCAACCAGGCTACCTACGTCCAACTGTTGAGCAAACAACAAGAACTCAACATCATGAAAGCCAGCGCGCAAGGTAATGTCCGCATCGTCGATTATGCCTATGTCCCTGAAAACCCCGTTGCACCGCGTAAAGCCGTAATCACGTTCCTGAGCGCACTTGCCGCAGGCTCATTGACCGCTTTGTGGCTGATGATTCGCAACCGCATGAAAAACGGCATTACTTCATCTGCAGAAATCGAAAACCTCAATTTGGAAGTCGTCGCTCTTGTTCCGCACTCCAAAACCCAGCAAAAACGCGACTTCTTCAAAAGCAAATTCAAGAAAACCGGCGGCCGTTCCAACTATCTGCTGGCCAGTGAAGACCGCGCCGATACTGCCGTCGAAGCCATCCGCGCCCTGCGCACCAATATCTACTTCTCCATGCTGGACGCGCCTAACAACATCCTCATGATTACCGGTGCCGCGCCTGAAGCAGGTAAATCCTTTATCTCCGCCAACCTCGCCACCGTAATGGCGCAGTCAGGCAAACGCGTTCTGCTTATCGATACCGATATGCGCAAAGGCTACCTCGACCGACTCTTCGGCCTTACCCCCGAGTTCGGCTTGTCTGACATCCTCAACGGCAAAGCGGCTCCGGCCAAAGCCGTACAAGAGACCGGCATTGAAAACCTCCACCTCATCAGCAGCGGCAGCTATCCTAGCAATCCATCCGAGCTTTTGATGGACAAACGTTTCAACGAGTTGCTCGCCCACGCGCGCCAACGCTACGATTACGTCATCTTGGACACGCCGCCTGTATTGGCCGTGACCGACGCCGTCATCATCGGCCAACATGCAGGCACCGTCCTGATGATAAGCCGTTATGCACACACGCGTGCACGAGAGCTTGAGGCCAGCGTTGAACGCCTCAAACAAAACCGTATCAACATCAAAGGTGTCGTCCTCAACGGCATGAAGCGCGAAGCCAACAACAGCTACGACTACTACGCCTACGATGCCTACCATTCCGGTAACAATAAATCATAAACCGAAGCAGGCCGTCTGAACTTTCAGACGGCCTAAGGCTTTTTAAACGGCACAAAAAATTTTTCACAAACGCCGCCCTTGCACCCCAAAGCCGTTTGTTTTAAAGTAAGCCCCGTTCCCATATGGAAGAGAAACATGAAAATTACCGTCATCGGCGCAGGTTCGTGGGGTACAGCTCTCGCGTTGCACTTTGCGCACCACAACAATGAAGTTGCCCTTTGGACACGCAATCCCGACCAAATCCGCACCCTGCAAGCAGATCGCGAAAACAAACGCGGCCTGCCCGGCTTCCCTTTCCCTGAGTCCCTAACCGTTCACGCCGATTTGGGAGAAGCGCTGAAAGACAGCCAACTTGCCCTGATCGTCACCTCCGTAGCCGGACTCAGAAGCAGCGCCGAGCTGCTCAAACAGCATAACGCCGCCGATATTCCCGTTCTCGCCGCCTGCAAAGGTTTTGAACAAGATACCGGCCTTTTGACTTTCCAAGTACTGAAAGAAGTCCTGCCTAACAATAAAAAAATCGGCGTTCTCTCAGGACCGAGCTTTGCCCAAGAACTTGCAGCACAACTACCTTGCGCCGTCGTGCTTGCTTCCGAAAACAAAGACTGGGTGGAAGAAACCACTGCCCAACTGAACACCAACGTAATGCGCCTGTACGGCAGCACCGACGTCATCGGCGTCGCTGTGGGCGGTGCCGTTAAAAACGTCATGGCAATTGCCACCGGCCTTTCAGACGGCCTCGAATACGGCCTCAATGCACGCGCAGCCTTAGTAACACGCGGCCTTGCCGAAATCACCCGCCTTGCCATCGCCATGGGCGCACAACCTAAAACCATGATGGGCTTGGCAGGCATCGGCGACCTTATCCTAACCTGTACCGGCGCACTCTCGCGCAACCGCCGCGTCGGCCTCGGCCTCGCAGAAGGCAAAGAGTTGCATCAAGTGCTTGTTGAAATCGGCCACGTTTCCGAAGGCGTCAGCACCATTGAAGAAGTCTTCAACACCGCTGCCAAATACCAAATCGATATGCCCATCACTCAAACCCTGCTGCAACTCATCCGCAAAGAAATGACCCCGCAGCAAGTCGTTGAACGACTGATGGAACGAAGCGCGCGCTTCGAATAAACGGTCGCGCCGTCTGCCATTCAGACGGCCTGACGCACAATATGGCGGCCATCAGGCCGTCTGAAGGGAAACACATGAACCAATCACTGAACAATCTGGAAATCAACGTTTACCAACTTGTCCAAAAATTTGAAACGCTGGTTTCAGAAAACCGCCGTCTCAACGAAGAAATCGACAGACTCAAACTCGAGCAAGAGCAACAAAAACACCAACACGACGCTGCCATTGACGAACTTAGTGAAGCCTTGCTGGTTCAAGTCGGCAAACTCAAAGAAGACCTGCAAAGCAAAATTGACAACCTGACTGCCGAAAAAGAAAACTACCGCAACGCGCTGGCCCAAAGTGCAGACCAAATCCGCAGCCTCATTGCCCGATTGCCCCAAGAAACACAACAATAAAAGGATGCCTCGTGAGTATCGAACAAGTCAATCTCGACATCATGAATGTCAACTTCACCATCAACACGCCGAGTGAAGAAAAAGCCACCCTCCTGCAAGCCGTTGAAATGCTAAACAAAAAAAGCGATGCGATTAAAGAAAGCGGCCGCATCGTCGGCACGGACAAAATCGTCGTCATGGCAGCCCTCAACGTTGTACACGACCTCTTGAAAGCCACCCTCAACGACGATTTGGCAATCGGTGAATTTGAGCGTAGAATAACCGACATGAACAACGCGTGCCAAAAAGCACTGGCGCGCTTGGAGTAAAACTGATTTTCCCCTTTTCCCTGCGGTGTTCGCGAAGGCATACATTCCTTTGAACCAATACGTTCGCTTTAGGTTGCCGGGAGCTGTAGTGGGCGCGAGCGTCCGTTTATCGGACGCACCCGAAACTACCCGAGGTGACCGCCTTGTCAGCAAGGTTCAAGCGGATTCAGCCTAAACGGCACTCGTGGGGATTCCCTAAAAAAGCCATACCGACAGGTGTGGCTTTTCCCTTTCCAAGTAAAGACTTTCGTAAAGATTTCCGGCCGTCTGAAAAAACCGCATATTCATGCATCAAACACGTTCGATTAAGATTGACAAAAACCAATCTCCTCTTTAAAATCCATAACTTTCTATATATATCTGGATTCCAACCATGAAAACCTTCTCTGCAAAACCCCACGAGGTGAAGCGCGAATGGTTCGTCATTGACGCAGAAGACAAAGTTCTGGGTCGTGTCGCAGCCGAAGTCGCACACCGTCTGCGCGGCAAACACAAACCCGAATACACCCCTCACGTTGATACCGGCGACTACATCATCGTCATCAACGCAGACAAACTGCGCGTGACCGGTGCTAAATTCGAAGACAAAAAATACTTCCGTCACTCTGGTTTCCCAGGCGGCATCTACGAGCGTACTTTCCGTGAAATGCAAGAGCAATTCCCTGGCCGCGCTTTGGAACAAGCCGTAAAAGGCATGTTGCCTAAAGGTCCTCTGGGCTACGCCATGATCAAAAAACTGAAAGTGTACGCCGGCGCCGAACACGGCCACGCTGCACAACAACCTAAAGTTTTGGAACTGAAATAATAAGGACACGACATGAACGGTAAATACTACTACGGCACAGGCCGCCGCAAAAGTTCAGTGGCTCGTGTATTCTTGACTAAAGGTACCGGCCAAATCATCGTAAACGGCCGCCCCGTTGACGAATTTTTCGCACGTGAAACCAGCCGCATGGTTGTACGTCAACCTCTGGTTTTGACTGAAAATGCCGAATCTTTCGACATCAAAGTTAACGTAACCGGTGGTGGCGAAACTGGTCAATCCGGCGCCATCCGTCACGGCATCACCCGTGCACTGATCGACTTCGATGCAGCTCTGAAACCAGCCCTGTCTCAAGCAGGCTTCGTTACTCGCGATGCTCGTGAAGTTGAACGTAAAAAACCTGGTTTGCGCAAAGCACGTCGCGCAAAACAATTCTCCAAACGTTAATACGTTTTCAGAATCGAATCAAAAAGCCTTGCTTTGCAAGGCTTTTTTCATTTATCAAACAATAATCCAATATCCCCGCAATATATGATGAAAACCCTGCTCCACTACGCCAAATCATTGCTTCAGGCTGTGATTCTCTTCATCTTCTTATCCCTGATTGTCGACTGGGTGCGCAAGCCTGACCAACCTTTGCAGTCGGCAGCACAAACACTGACTTTAACCAATGGTCAAACCACTTCCCTCCAATCCTTCAGCCAAAATCGGGTTGCCGTCGTTTATTTTTGGGGCAGCTGGTGTCGTATTTGTTCATACACATCATCAACCATAGAAAAACTGCACCAAGACAATATCCCAACATTGGGCGTAGCCTTGCGCTCCGGAAGTGACGCGGACATTGCCCACCATATGCAACAAAACAATCTATCCTTTCCAAACTTCAACGATTCAGACGGCCTGATGGCTCAAAAATGGAACATAGCCGTCACACCAACCATTATCATATTAAAAGATGGCAAAATGATTCATCACACATCCGGACTTTCCAGTTATATCGGATTAAAAATCAGAATTTACTTGGCAAATATCTTCAGCTAAATTCATTGAAAATCCACTAAAAATAGAAAATCTAAAGAATAATTTCACCTGAATATATTCAAACAATTCAATTTCATAAATAAATAAACTATCTCTTTCCCAATAACATATCATTTTGTTGAGATTATAAAGAAAATAGACTAAGATATAACCATAAGAACAATTGGAAACATTATTATCAAAACAAACTGTTAGAGATTCTCATCTAATATCGTGGCAGTGATGCTTTTGTTCCCATAGACCCGGCTGCCGATGGCAGCCTTAAAACAGCAATATTCACCTTTATCAATCTACCTCACGCTTCAACGGTTTGATTTTTGATAACACCGGAGACTTAGTAATGCCCAACCAATCTAAACATGCATCTATCAATATCGGTCTGATTCAGGCACGGGAAGCATTGATGACCCAATTCCGCCCTATTCTGAACCAAGCCAATATTACTGACCAGCAATGGCGTATCATCCGGCTCTTAGCGGAAAACGGCACACTCGACTTTCAAGATTTGGCCAATCAGGCCTGCATCCTTCGCCCCAGCCTGACCGGCATTCTGACTCGCCTGGAAAAAGCAGGTTTGGCCGTTCGCCTGAAGCCTTCCAACGACCAACGCCGTGTTTATCTGAAACTAACGCCCGAAGGTGAGAAACTCTATGAATCCATCGGTGCATTGGTTGACGAACGCTACGATGCGATTGAAAAAGTTCTGTCCAAAGAAAAAATGGCACAACTCAAAGAACTCTTGGCAGAGCTGGCAAAAATCGAACAGGCATTAAAATAAAGAAAGCCGGATGACAGACTCAACACACACACTCAAGAGACCATTTCGAGATGCCATGGCCTCCTGTGCCGCCGGCGTACACATTATCACGACAGACGGCGAAACGGGACGCTATGGCATTACTATGACTGCCGTAACTGCCGTTACCGACGAGCCGCCGACGGTCATGCTGTGCATCAACCGCCAATCCGCCATCATTCCCATCCTGCAAGGCAACCGTGACTTGTGCATCAACACGCTCAACGACAGCCAACAGGATGTTGCTGAACACTTTGCCGGACTGACCGACCTCTCGCCCGAAGAACGCTTCGAATACCATATTTGGCACAGGGGACAAACCGGACAGCTTGAAGTCGAAGGTGCGCTGGCGCACCTGCACGGCAGCATTGTCGATCAACGCGAAATCGGCACGCATTACGTCTTTTTCGTTCAGCTCAACGAAATCCGCAATACCGACACGCAGGCACCGGCATTGCTGTATTTTCGTAGGCAATTCAAATCTTTGGCATAAATAAAGGTCTCAGGCCGTCTGAAAAATGAAACCGATGTTTCAGACGGCCTGAGACTTTTTCTGTTTCACACATTATAGGCACACCCATGAAAGCAATGATATTGGCCGCCGGTCGCGGCGAACGCATGCGCCCGCTGACCGACCACACGCCCAAACCCTTACTCGAAGTAGCAGGCACGCCGCTTATCGGCTGGCACTTGCGCCGCCTGCAACAAGCCGGTTTCACTGAAATCGTCATCAACCATGCCTGGCTTGGCCAACAAATCGAAGATACCTTGAAAGACGGTTCGGACTACGGCGTACGCATTGCCTATTCTCCAGAACTCGCCGGAGGCCTGGAAACCGCCGGTGGCATTGCCACCGCCCTGCCTCTTTTGGGCGACGAGCCGTTTTTGGTCGTCAATGGCGATGTGTTGACTGACATTGATTTCCAAGCTGCACGACTGGCTGCCCAGCGTATGCAGGAACACAACCTTCTCTCCCATTTATGGCTGGTGGACAATCCACCCCACCATCCCGAAGGCGACTTCGGCCTGCTTTCAGACGGCCTGGTATCCGCCTCATCTGCAGACGGCCAAGCCCTGACTTTCAGCGGCGTGGGCGTTTATCATCCCGCACTTTTCAAAGATACCCCGGCGCATCAGGCTGCCAAACTTGCCCCTCTGTTGCGTCAAGCCATGAGCCAAAGCCAAATCAGCGGCGAACACCACAACGGCCTTTGGTTGGACGTCGGCACAGTCGAACGCCTGCAAGAAGCCGACCGTGTCGCCCAAAGCTGGTAAAACAAAAGGGGCGTATCCGATACGTCCCTTTCAATATCAAAGGCCGTCTGAAAATATTGACCAACTCAGTTTTCAGACGGCCTTAATCTATCATCAAGCTTTAGCCAATTTCTTTTCTTTCTTCATTCCCAACAAGCCATTGACAATCATCACGCACAATCCCGACCAAATCAGGCCATAGCCGATCAATGCGCCTTTTTGCACCGGCTCACCCAGCCATACAATCGACACAATAAAAAGCAATACAGGCTCCAAATAGCTCAACATGCCGAACACCGCAACCTGCAACAACTGACTCGCCTTCAAATTCAAATGCATAGATATTGCGCTATTGAAGCCTAGCAACACAATAAAGAAAATTAAAACCGGTTTGGCCGCAATCATCGCCGGCGTATCCGTTGCAAATATAATATACGCCAACGCAAATGGCGTAATCATCATCAAATCAAAAGTCAGACCGATTAAAGAAGGCACACCCAGTTTTCGGCGTGGCAGATAATAAAACGGATAGGTGCCGAACACCCATACAGTCGTCCACGAAAACGCACCCGACCGTAGCAACTCGCAAGCCACGCCTGCACATGCCAACGCAACGGCAACCGTCTGCAACCGGTTTAAACGCTCTTTAAACCAAATCCGCCCACCCAGCATCATCGCCAAAGGAAACAGGAAATAACCCATGGCGATGTTTACCCCTTCGCCGTTGACCGGCCCCCAGACAAACAGCCACAACTGGCTGGCAAATATCGGCGTCGGCAATACAATCAACAGCCACCGCTTCCAATCACGGCCGATATTGTTCGCAAACCGCGCCGCCGCCTGCCAACCGTTGACCATGGTCATCAGCACGCATAAAGCCGACAGCATCGCCACCATACGCCACGCAAAAATTTCCGTGCCGCTCATCGGCTGCATCCATACGCCGTACAGAAACAGCATGGCAAACAACAAATTGGACGCTATCGCAGCCAGCAAACCTTTGGATAAATTCGTCATTTCAGACGGCCTTTTGCAATCAATCAAAGTTAATATTGTAGAAAAAACGGATGAAAAAATTACTCATCTTTTTGAATGAAGTTTTACCGCAAACATCCGTTTCATTAAAGGCCGTCTGAAAACCATATCTTCAGGTTTTCAGACGGCCTTTCATTGCATCGAAGCAGTCTAATACATCAGCCCTGCTTCACAATATCCGACAGCGGCCAGCGCGGCTTAACATTGAATGCACTGACAGCCTGACGCTCGGCAAGACGCATCGCGCCGGCAAAGGCAATCATTGCGCCGTTGTCGGTACAGTATGCCATCGGCGGAAAATAAACATTGATTTTTTCTTCCTGCGGTTTGGGTTTGCCTTTTTCAGACGGCATTTTGACGGTTAAGCGCGAAAATTCATCACGCAGTTTCCAGTTTGCACCCACACCACCGGCAACCACCAAAGTTCTGAAGCCGGTATCCAACAACGCTTTTTTGGCTTTGGCCGCCAATACGTCAACTACCGCATCTTGGAAAGCGCGGCAAATGTCGTTGCGTGTTTGTTCGGGAATTTCATCGCTGCCGGTTTCGGCACGGACTTTTTCAACAGCGGTCAAAACGGCGGTTTTCAAACCAGAAAAGCTCATCTGCAAATCATGTGAATGGAGCATGGGGCGTGGAAATGTGAAAGCATCAGGCGTGCCAAGTTTGGCCAGCTCGGACAATTTGGCACCGCCGGGATAAGGCAGACCTAAAAGCTTGGCCGTTTTATCAAACGCCTCGCCTGCCGCATCGTCTACGCTCTCACCCAACAAAGTGTAATCGCCGATACCGCGTACAGCCATAAATTGCGTATGTCCGCCCGACACTAGCAAAGCGACAAATGGAAATTCAGGCTTGTCGTCTGCCAACAAAGGCGAGAGCAAATGTCCTTCAAGATGGTGGACGGGGATGACGGGCTTGCCGATGGCAAATGCCAACGCATTGGCAAATCCTGAACCGGCCAGCAATGCGCCGCCCAAGCCCGGGCCTTGCGTAAAGGCAACCGCGTCGATGTCGGCATAGCCTACGCCAGCCTCCTTCAAGCAACCTTGCGTCAACGGCACGACACGGCGGATATGGTCGCGGCTGGCCAATTCGGGGACAACGCCGCCGTATTCGGCGTGCATCGCCATTTGTGTGTGCAAATGATGCGCCAACAGGCCGCGCTCGGTATCGTAGAGCGCAACGCCAGTTTCGTCGCAAGATGATTCAATTCCTAATACCAACATGGTTTGAGGCCGTCTGAAAAAATGATTAAAAACGATTCAGACGGCGTTTTCTCCGAAAACGGAAAAAGGCCGTCTGAAATAAAGTGTGGGATAAGCTGCTTACAAAGTGCCGTAAGAATGCAGGCCGCTCAAGAACATATTCACGCCGATAAAAGCAAAGGCGGTAATGATCAGGCCGATGACTGCCCACCAAGCCAACACCCTGCCGCGCCAGCCTGCCACCAGCCGCAAATGCAACCAGACAGCGTAATTCAGCCAAACGATGAATGCCCAAGTTTCTTTCGGGTCCCAGCTCCAATAGCGGCCCCACGCGTCAGCCGCCCACAATGCGCCGAGAATGGTGGCAATCGTGAAGAACAGGAAACCAACGGCAATCGCTTTGTACATCACTTCTTCAATGACTTGCGAGTGCGGCAGCCATGATTTTTTGCCTGCATCTTCTTTTCTGAGTGCCAGCAGTTCGGCAATACCCAGCATGGCGGCAATACAGAATGCGCCGTAGCCGATAAAGTTGGCCGGAACGTGGATTTTCATCCACCAAGACTGCAAAGCCGGAATCAGCGGCTGAATGGCATGAGCCTCGCGTGAAACGCTGTACCACAAGACAAATCCGACCACAATCGCCATAAAGCTGAAGACAAAGCCACCCAATTTTTGTACGGCAAAACGGCCTTCGTAATAGAGGTACATCAGCGCCGTAATGACCAAGAACAAGATGAATACTTCGTAAAGGTTGGAAACCGGAATATGGCCGGCATCGGGACGCAGCAGATAGCTTTCATGCCAGCGCACCAGCAAACCGACAAAGCCCGCCATCGCGGAAACCCACGCAAATACGGTACCCATGCCCAAAAGCGTATTGGACGGCACATTTTTGCGCACCGCCGCTATCGCACCGACGATATAGGCAAACAAGGCAAAGAACACAAACGCGCATTGCCACATAATCGCCGACTGGCTGCTTAACAGGTATTTGAGCAGGAAGCCGTCTGCGCGTTTGATGTCGCCCCCATACAAATCAACGGCCAAATACGCCAAGCACACGCCCAAAGGGATAAACCAGCGCATCGGTTTGAAAAACCAACCCAGAAAAACGGCAATCCCAGCACTCACCCACAAAATCACCATTTCGTAGATGTCCATGTGCAGACCGGCCTGGGTTTGGGCAATAAACGCACCGACTGCAATCAGCAGCGCGAATGCCCAGTCGAAAAGGTTGAGGTTTCGGATAAATGATTTGTGTGTCAGAAGCTCATGCTCGGGCAAGGCCTGATATTTGTTATTCATGGTTCAAATCCTTGGCAAGCTGCTGCAATTGCCGTGTGTGTTGCGGAAATTCTTTCTGCAAGTCGCGTTCGTTGCGGCTGGAAGACATGGCAAAACGGATACGGCCGTCTGAAAACAGCAGCCAAGCCCGTTTTTCACGAATATAGAACATAAATACCGTACCCAACACCAGCAATACCGAACCCAAATACACCAGGAATGCACCCGGTGAACGGGTCATCTGCAGGCCGGAAGAGCGTACTTCGGTAAAACTTTCCAATTGCAGCATCATTGGCGCGGGATATTCGGTCAAACCGGTGTAAGCATCCATTGCATGCAGCAGGAAGCGGTTGCGTTTTTCATCTTGCGGCCAAGCCGGCAGATTGTATGTGCTGATCGTATCTTCCAAAGCGGCATTCATCACGCCATAGAGCATCTCATAGAAATAGCCCTGCATTTTTTCCTGCTGCTCTTTCGGAATATTGGTGGTAACAAATTCGTCCAAAGCCAAATAGCCGCCTTTGGCAAAAATCGACAAAGTGTTTTCCGCCGCTGCCATGAATTGCTCACGGATTTCGGCAGGCGCGCCTTTAACGGCATTAGCAACGGTTTTACGGCGTGCCGCATCATCTTTCAGATATTGGCGCAAAGCCATAAAGGTGTCGATTTGGCCGTTTTTATCCATCGGAATGCGCAACCAACGATATTGCTGCGCCAAGCCGCTGCGAGTGCCGGTAATGAAGAAATAGTCTTCATCTTGTTTTACCGGCAACATATAGTTTTTATATTCGACCGCCTGCCCTGCTTTGTCGCGGATGCGGTAAACGATAGACGGGCCTATATTGGTGTATTTTTTGCCTTCCTGACGAACGGAGCGAACATCGTTGAGGGCGGATTTCAGGTTTTGCTCTTTTTCAGACGGCTCGCTCATGTCTTCGACGTTCATCGAAGTAAACTGGTCGAATTCCAATTTATAAGAAGCCTTGCCCAAATCCAGCGGAAACTCGCGCATGGAAGTTGCTTTGAGTTTGACCGGAGTGCGGTCGGCATCAGCCAGATTCCACGCTTTAAACGTCAAGTCCGAGCCGCCGTCGGCAAAACTTGCCTGATAAACTGTAATACCGTGCAGCGTCAAAGGATGGTTGACGCGGATGGTGTGTTCGCTGACTTTGCCGGTCGCCTTGTCCGTTACTTCCAAGTCACTAGCAAAATCACGCGGCATACCGGTATCGTAAAAATCAATATGGAATTTCTTCAATTTGACGGAAAACGGTAAGTCTTGCACGAGCATGCCGTTATCCGCATTCAGAAACACCACGTCCGCGCTCTGCCCTTCCGCGATATTGACGTTGCCCCTAAACGACAGGTTGGATTCTCCCAACACGCTTTCGGGCTTAAAGTCTTTGGCATAAACCGCCGTATTGTCCGGCACGACTTGGCCGGTAAGCATACCGATTTTCAGCAGGATATTGCTGTCTATCAAACCGCCCAAACAAATCACAATAAGCGCGGCATGGGCAAAGATATAGCCCCATTTGTTCATCGCGCCTTTTTTCGCCGCCACCAAAACCGAGCTGTCTTCACGCGTAACCGTTTTGCAGCCGTAGCCCTGCACTTCCAAATATCGTTGCGCGACTTCAGGCGTCACCTGTCCGTCTAAAACGATGGAATGGCGCATTGCCGCCAGCGATTTTTCCTTCGCGTTTTCACGGAACGAACGAATCTCGCGCAAAAACGGCGGAACATTGCGAATCAGGCACAATCCGGTGGAAATCACCAAAAACATCATGATGACAACGAACCACGCCGAGGCGTATACGTCGTACAGGCCCAAAAAGCCGAAAATCTGCGACCAAAACGGGCCGAATTTCACCAAATAATCGACTTGTGGCTGGTTTTGCTGCAAGACCGTACCGATAATCGAAGCCACGCCCAACAGGCTGAGCAGGGCGACGGCAAAACGCATGGAGCTGAAAAAGGCAAACCACGGTCTGCGGATGAGTGGGACGGATGATGAAGATTTACTCATGTCTCAAATGTCGGCTTGGGGCAACCCGATCCGATGGAACGGACTGCAATGACGTGTGATGCGAAAGGAAGAATACTGCATATTGTAGTAAAAATCTTGCTGTCGCTATTTGAAAAAAACAATCAGGCTTATCGGCCTATATTGGCTAAGGCCGTCTGAAGGGTTTTCAGACGGCCTGTATCAATAAGCTCGTTTCAAAACGAAATTAGTGCAAACCTTGGATAAAGTTGGCTACTGCGTTCAACTCTTCTTCGCTCAGGCGGTTGGCAATATCGGCCATGATGGCGTTTTTGCGTTGGCCGGATTGGTAAGCTTTCATTTGCTCGACAACGTAAGCTTTGTGCTGGCCGCCCAGACGAGGATAGGCTTGGATTTCAGTACCGCCGCCAGGGATACCTGCGCCGCTAGGACCGTGGCAAGACATACATGCCGGCAGTTTTTTAGCGCTCAGGCCGCCGCGATAGATTTTCGCGCCCAGCTCTGGGTTTTCTTTAGGATTGGCTTCGCCCGGTTTGCCTTGTTGTTTAGCATAGTAGGCGGCAGCGTCGCGGATGTCTTGTTCGGACAAGTTCATCACCATCGGTTTCATTACGCCGGCAGCACCGTGCGTACGGGTACCGTCTTTGATGGCCATGGTTTGACCGTAGGTGTAGGCCGCAGCCTGACCTGCCAGTTTAGGATAAGTTGCGATACCGCTGTTACCATCGGCTGCGTGACACGCCGCACAGATAGTAGTCGCTACCTGTTTGCCTTTTTCAGCATCTGCTTTAGGGGCAGCGGAAACCGCACCGGCAGCCAATACCAAGGCCAATAAAGTCAATCGTTTCATGGAGTGCTCCTGATTACAGCATTGCGTACCGCGTCAATGCCTTTTTTATACTCAAATACCGGGGAATTTTCCCGATTAAAACCGATAATTCTATAAACGTGCTATTCTATACCAAGTTTACATTAAATTACTACTCAAATTACCAAACTGCTGCAACATAAATGCCCGATACAAATTATGATGTTGCAGTTTTGTTTCCATGTAAGGAAATCCTGATGAACCTTTTTCAAAACGCCAAATTCTTTACAACGGTCAACCATCTGAAAGACCTGCCCGACACGCCAGCCGAGATTGCCTTTGTCGGCCGAAGCAATGCCGGCAAATCCAGCGCCATCAATACTTTAACCAATCATGTGCGCCTTGCCTACGTTTCCAAAACACCGGGCCGCACCCAACACATCAATTTCTTTGAACTGGAAAACGGCAATTTCATGGTCGACTTGCCCGGCTACGGCTACGCGCAAGTACCGGAGGCCATCCGTGCGCACTGGGTCAAACTCTTGGGCGACTACCTGCAACAACGCCGCCAACTGATCGGCCTGATTTTGATTATGGACTCGCGCCATCCGCTCAAAGCTTTAGACATCCAAATGCTGGACTTTTTCCACATCACCGGCCGTCCTGTGCATATCCTGCTGTCAAAAGCAGACAAGCTGTCTAAAAACGACCAGATTAAAACTTTGGCGGCGGTAAAAAAATCACTCAAACCCTACACCGAACGTCAAAAAATTAGCGTTCAACTGTTCTCCAGCCTGAAAAAACAAGGTATGGACGAAGTCAATCAAGTGGTCGGCTCATGGTTTGACGCGCATCGCGAAGAAATAGAAAATCTTGCAGGCGAAACATCGCCTGAGTGATTGTAAAACAAGGCGGAATGAGATAAGTTGACCAACCGCAAATCTTATTCTGTCATTTGGTTTCTCACCATCGCATTTACCATTTAATCCGGGGGCATGTCTCACACATGCCCTTTTTTTCATCACGCTTTTTTTGTTTTCACACGCAAACCACAATCTGCGCCAAATATGCCATCACAACATATCAGCAAGGCCGTCTGAAAACGCGGCTTCGATCTCCATTATTAAAGTGTTAATTTTAGTATTGCAACCCATTACACATCTTAGCGTTTTGCTCATGTTCAGCTAATTGTTGAGGCATAGAATGCATTCATCGTTCAACAACACAGTAGGAAAGAAAATCATGAAACGCATTAACGCTTTTATTTCAAAAAAACTCATCATTGCCGGTATTATTGCTTCAAGTTTGGGCGTTGCCGGTGCGGCAGGTACCATGGCTTTCAAAGAAGGTATGTTTGCAAAGGTTTCCGGCCAGCAAGCAGCCGCAGCAGCGGTAGCAGAAGTGGGCGGCGTCGTTAAAGATGTCGATTACAAATACAAACAACATTTGGGCGGCCGTTACAAAGTAGAAATCTTGAAAGACGGCGTTGAATACGAAGCTTTGGTTGATGCTCAAAACGGCAAAGTATTGGCAGTAGCACAAGATGACGATCAAGACAAACGACACTTTGGTAAACATGATAAGCATCATAAACATGACAATGCTGAGCCCTCTTCATCGCAAAATACAGATTATCAGGCTCCTGCCGATGCTGCACCTGGCACACCTGAAAATGCAACCACTTCCGAGGTAACAAAATCTTAATTTAAACTTTAAAAAAGCCAATGCTGTCTGAAACTTTCAGACGGCATTGGCTTTAATGCAGCATTATTTAAAACACGATTTACATCAAGCCAATCGTTTTCAGACGGCCTTTGTCTCATCTTCGCCGTCTACCCACCCTGCTTCTTTCAATTTCCGCCGTTGCGCGTCATAACGTGCTTTTTCCGCCCAATACATTGTCTGAATACAGGCATCGCCGCACTCGCTGCCGCAACATTCCCATGACTCGGGGAGGACGGGTTCGTCTAACAACGGCTCGCCCAAGATGGCTTCGGCTTTATTCTTCAGGGTCGTATCCATCAGCGATTTCCAAGCGCGCACCGTCAAACTCAATCACTTCGCCGCCGCGTATTTTGGCAGTTTTACGTATTTCGGTTTCGCCGTTGCGCAACACCAGCCCTTCGGCGATAAACGCTTTTGCCTGTCCGCCGCTTTCGGCAAGACCGGCCAATTTCAACAGGTCGCATAAAGCGATGTATTCGTTGTCTTCAAGATAGACGGTTGCTTCCATCATTCAATCCTTTTCAATAATGGCGATATTTTAACATGGCCGTCTGAAAGAAAGCCCCCTTCTGTTTTATTTGCTTTATCCAACCTCATTACATTTGGTTTTCAGACGGCCTTTCGCTGCCAACCCTGCTACAATACGCCTTTTATTGTTCACGCCGATTTTGCCATGACCGAGCCGACCTACATCCCCCTGCGCCTGCATACCGAATTCTCGATTACCGACGGTATGGTGCGGATTAAAAAACTGATTGCCAAAGCGCAGGAATACGGTTTACCTGCTTTGGGCATCAGCGATTTGATGAACGAATTCGGCTTGGTGAAATTCTATAAAGCCTGCCGCGGTGCAGGGATTAAGCCCATCGGCGCGGCAGATGTGTGGATAGGCAATCCGAATGCGTCCGACAAGCCGTTTCGTGCCATGCTGATTATCCGCAACGATGCGGGCTATCTGCGCTTGAGCGAACTTTTGACGGAGGCCTATGTCGGCAAAGACCGCAATATCCATCATGCGGAACTTAATCCCGAATGGCTGGAAAACGGCGACAACAGCGGCTTGATTTGCTTGAGTGGCGCACATTACGGCGAAGTGGGCGTGAATCTTTTGAACAGCAACGAAGACGCAGCGCGTGCGGCGGCGTTGAAATATGCGGCATGGTTTCCCGATGCGTTTTATTTAGAGCTGCAACGCCTACCCGAACGACCCGAATGGGAGGCTTGCGTTTCCGGCAGCGTGAAACTGGCAGAGGAATTGGATTTGCCGGTGGTAGCGACGCATCCGACTCAGTTTATGAGCCGCGACGATTTCAACGCGCACGAGGCGCGGGTGTGCATCGCAGGCGGCTGGGTGCTGACGGACAAGAAACGTCCGCGCGATTTTACGCCGAGCCAGTTTTTCATTCCGCCGGAAACGATGCTGGAACGTTTCGCCGACTTGCCCGAAGCCTTGGAAAACACGGTGGAAATTGCCAAATGCTGCAATCTGCACATCACATTGGGCAAAAACTTCCTACCGCTCTTCCCTACTCCGGACGGTCTGTCGCTGGACGATTATTTGGTGAAGCTGTCCAACGAGGGTTTGCAGGAACGCATGGTTCAGCTTTATCCCGACGAGGCGGAGCGTGCGGCAAAAATGCCGGAATATCAAGAACGTTTGGATTTTGAGCTGAACATCATCATCCAGATGGAATTCCCCGGCTATTTCCTTATTGTACAAGACTTTATCAACTGGGCGAAAACGCACGGCTGTCCGGTCGGGCCGGGCCGTGGTTCGGGTGCAGGCTCGCTGGTGGCGTATTCATTGAAGATTACCGACCTTGATCCGCTCAAATACGCGCTACTGTTTGAACGTTTCTTAAACCCTGAACGCGTCTCCATGCCTGACTTTGACGTTGACTTCTGTCAGGCAAACCGTGGCCGCGTGATTGAATATGTGCGCGAAAAATACGGCGCGGAAGCGGTCAGCCAGATTGTTACCTTCGGCACGATGTCGTCCAAAGCGGTCATCCGCGACGTGGGACGCGTGCTGGAACTGCCGTTTATGCTGTGCGACAAACTGTCCAAGCTGATTCCGTTGGAAGCCAACAAACCCCTGAGTTTGGAAAAAGCCATGGAGGCCGAGCCGCAAATTCAGGAATTAATTGAAGCAGAAGAAGCGGACGAACTGATTACGCTGGCGAAAAAGCTGGAAGACCTGACGCGCGGTCTGGGTATGCACGCGGGTGGCGTGTTAATTGCGCCGGGCAAGATTTCCGATTACAGCCCCGTGTATCAGGCGGACGAATCCGCCTCGCCCGTATCCATGTACGACAAGGGCGACGTGGAAGACGTGGGTTTGGTGAAATTCGACTTTTTGGGTCTGCGCAACCTGACCATTATCGAAATGGCGCAGAACAACATCAAAAGCACCACCGGCGATATCGTCGATGTCGGCAAGATTCCGCTTGACGACCAGGCCGCCTACCAAATCTTCCGCGATGCGAACACCACCGCCGTCTTCCAGTTTGAGTCGACCGGCATGAAAAAAATGCTGAAAACGGCGCATACGACCAAGTTTGAAGAACTCATCGCCTTCGTATCGCTCTACCGTCCCGGCCCGATGGACAACATTCCCGACTTCGTCGCGCGTATGAAAGGCCAAGAATTCCAATACATCCATCCGCTGCTCGAAGGCATCCTCGCGCCGACCTACGGCATTATGGTGTATCAGGAACAAGTGATGCAGGCGGCGCAGATTATCGGCGGTTACTCGCTCGGCGGCGCGGACTTGCTGCGCCGCGCCATGGGTAAGAAAAAGCCTGAAGAAATGGTGAAACACCGCGAAATCTTCGCCGAAGGCGCGGCAAAACAAGGTATTTCGCGCGAAAAATCCGACGAAATCTTCAACTACATGGAAAAATTCGCCGGCTACGGTTTCAACAAATCCCACGCCGCCGCCTACGCCCTGATTTCCTATCAGACCGCATGGCTCAAAGCCCACTATCCCGCCGAATTTATGGCGGCAACCATGTCGTCTGAATTGGACAATACCGACCAGCTCAAACATTTCTACGACGACTGCCGCGCCAACGGCATCGAGTTCCTGCCGCCCGACATCAACGAATCCGACTACCGCTTCACGCCGTATCCGAACATGAAAATCCGCTACGCACTCGGCGCGATTAAAGGCACGGGCGAAGCCGCCGTCGAATCCATCATCGCCGCGCGGCAAAGCGGCGGCAAGTTTACCGGCCTCTTGAACTTCTGCGAGCGCGTCGGCAAAGAACACATGAACCGCCGCACCCTCGAAGCCCTGATACGCGGCGGCGCGTTCGACAGCATCGAACCCAACCGCGCCATGCTCTTGGCGAACATCGACCTTGCCATGAACAACGCCGACCAAAAAGCCGCCAACGCCAATCAGGGCGGGCTTTTCGACATGATGGAAGACGCCATCGAACCGGTGCAGCTCGTCGATGCCCCCATGTGGAGCGAATCGGAAAAACTCGCCGAAGAAAAAACCGTCATCGGCTTCTACCTCTCCGGCCACCCGTTCGGCCCTTATGCCCAAGAAGTCCGCCAAATCGCCCCGACCAAATTAGGCCGTCTGAAACCGCAAGACAGCGTGCGCCTCGCCGGGTTCGTTACCGCCGTGCGCACCATGATGGGCAAACGCGGCAAAATCGCCTTCGTCAGCCTCGAAGATTTGAGCGGACAGATTGAAATCATGGTCAGCGGCCACACGCTGGAAAACTGCGCAGACTACCTCAAATCCGACCAAGTGCTGATTATCGAATCCAAAGTCAGCCGCGACGACTACGGCGGCGGCGACGGACTGCGCATCATGGCAAACCAAGTCATGACCCTGCAAATGGCGCGCGAACGCTACGCCCGCAGCCTCAGCCTCGCCCTCGCCCCCGGCCACGACATCACGCGCCTCGCCGCCATCCTCACTACACACCGCCTGCCCGACACGTCGCACATCCCGCTGCAACTATCGTACAGCAACGGCAAAGCATCGGGTAAATTGAAAATTGCGCCCAAATGGATTGTAACGCCAAGCACCGCCTTGTTTGACGAACTGGAAACATTGCTCGGCAGCAGGGCAGTTCGTGTGAATTGGTAAGACTAAAGGCCGTCTGAAACTACACGTTCAGACGGCCTTTAATTTAAAAAGCGCTTTAAAAACATAAATCAAATACGGATTGAGGCTTTCAGACGACCTTATTGTATAGAGAGATTATCTGAAAAGTTTATTGCAAGAGACTTTGGCTAATAGGAAAAGATAGCCCACAAAAAAAGGGGGGGGGGAAAATACACCCCCTTTTTCTATAGAAGCCCCATATCAAAGGCCGTCTGAAAAACAGTTTTATTTAACGATTTCAACCGGGCCGTGGTCGTCGCAGTGATCGCCGTGTTGGTGATGCAGACGGCCGTTGACGATGTAGTCGACGTGATCGCCGTGCGGTACAGCTTCGTGGCCGCAACCTTCGCCGTGAATGTGGCCGTGGCAGGTGTCAACCGGATGGCAGCCGTCAGGGTTGGTTTTATTGACACTCAGAGCATGCTCGTCGTAGTGGCCGTTGTGCTCATGGTGCAGGTGGCCGTCGTGCAGATAATCGACGTGGCCTTCGTGTTGGATGGCAGTGTGGCCGCAGTTTGCGCCGTGAACGTGGTCATGATGTTCGTGGGTTTTGCAGGTCATTTTTTCTCTCCTAATGTTCAGTGAATAGCAATCTTTCGCGATTGATTCTTTCATTTTATCTTTTTTTGATACAAACGTAAAAAATTTTACAGTTATTAATATATTGTTACGATATATCATCTGTTGATATATAAGCCTATTTTATTTTTCAGACGGCCTTTCATCTATAATTCATTTATTTTCAGCGAGAACTTCAAACCCTTCCGGCAATGTAAAATATCGAATTTTTCAGCCGTAACAGGTAACATGGAAACAAAGGGATGGGTTCTTCAAACAAACAGGTACTGCAATGGGAAAACAAGCCAGACTTTATATGGTTCGCAGCACGCAAGGTGCGCTTTATGATGTATTTTTTGAACGCGGTGTGGCGGCGTTGGCCTGGCCCATGCTGGCCGAAGCGGCGGCCAAGGGTTTTGGCCGTGAGAAACTGACGGATATTTACCGTTCGGCCGTGCCGGATGTGAAATTGAGAACAGCGCAATCGGGTGCGGCTCAGATGTGGCGGTTTTCCAACGAGTTGGCCGATGGAGATGCCGTACTGACCTACTCGCCTGCCCTGCGCCGTTATCGGATCGGCAGGATTACAGGCGGCGCAGTACATTGTCCGCAATGGGACGATGAGAAAATGTCGCTGGTGCGGCCTGTTGAGTGGCTGGGCGAAGTATGCCGTGATGATTTGAGCGTGGCAGCACAACGGGCTTTGGGTAGCGTGGCAACTTTGTTTGCAGTATCGGAAGTGTGTGCGGCAGAAATTTTTGAACGCGTGGGTTTTCAGACGGCCTAAAAAGGGAAAGGAAACAGCATTATGTGGAACACCATACAGGAATGGCTGAACGCTTTGCCTGTCAGTGAAGAAATCATCAAATCGGCTTTGATGTCGATGGTGATGATTGTGGCCGTCATTGCCGGGCGCAGCATTTTGCTCTCGGCTCATTTTCGCAGCCATCCGGATTTGAGCATCGAAAACAAACGCCGTTCGCTGGTGGTCAGTCGCAACATCACCATGCTGCTGCTCTTGTTCGGGCTGGCGATGATTTGGGCGGCGCAGATTCAAACTTTGGCGTTGTCGATGTTTGCGGTAGCTGCGGCAATTGTGGTGGCGACCAAAGAATTGATTATGTGTTTGTCCGGCAGCATCCTGCGCTCGGTAACCAAACAATATTCCATCGGCGACTACATCGAAATCAACGGCCTGCGCGGACGGGTGGTCGATATCAATATGCTGAACACGCTGATGATGCAAATCGGCCCCAATCCGTTGATTGGCCAGCTTTCCGGCAAAACACTCTCGTTTCCCAACAGCCTGCTTCTGAGCCACACCGTGCGCCGCGACAATATTTTGGGCGATTATGTAATTCATACGGTGGAAATTCCCGTACCGATTCATTTGGATTCGGACGAAATCATCGGCCGTCTGAAAGATGTTCTTGAGCCATTGTGCGAGCCTTATGTCCCTGCCATCAAGCAGCATTTGGAAAACGTGCAAACCCAAAAATTGTTTATCACGCCCGCCGCCCAGCCGCGTGTATCCCGTGTGCCACATGATGACAAGGTGTATAACATCATCGTGCGCTTTGCCTCGCCCGTAGCCAAACGCTTGGAAATCCAACAGGCGGTTTTGGACGAATTCTTACGCACGCAATGCCAATTAATCAATAAATTAAAATAGTCCAGTTTATATATACTATCAAATCACTTACAATACCCAAATTTATAATCAACAATAAGGAAAACTCATGTTGCCCGAATCAGCCCTTGCCGAAATGTACCCTGTAATCATGACCCCCAGCCATGACGGCAAATATTTCCACAACTACACCCTCTCACTTCTGAACATCGTCCACACCAATGCCGCACACGGCCTACCGCTTCAAGTGATGATGCAGCGCGGCGAAAGCCTGATTACGCGCGCGCGCAACAACTGCGTGGCCACATTCTTAGAAAACAAAGAATGGACGCATTTATTTTGGATTGACTCCGACATCGGCTTCTCTCCCGATTCATTCTACCGTCTGCTTTTGGCCGACAAAGACGTTGTGGCAGGCATTTACCCGCTCAAACGCGACAACTGGCCTGAAGAAGGTGTTCCGGCCGGCACGACTCAAGCCGACTTCGAGCGCATGTACACTTCTTATACCGTCAACACCAGCGAAAAAAATGAAAACGGTGAAATCGTACTGAAAGTCGATGAAGACGGTTTTATGAAAGTCCATGACGCGCCAACCGGCTTTATGGTTATCAAGCGCAGCGTATTTGAAAAAATGATGGCAGCCTACCCCGAGTTGAACTACATCTCCGACAGTGACTACAACAGAGAAGACAAAGGCCTACACTACCGCTTCTTCGACTGCATGGTTGATCCGAAAAGCAAACGCTACCTGTCCGAAGATTACACCTTCTGCCACCTCTGGCGTCAAATCGGCGGCGAAGTGTACGTCGATGTACAATCCAACCTGACCCACCAAGGTGCAAAAGTGTATCGCGGCTCGTTTGCCGAATCCCTGCAAACCAATGTTGCCAATGCCGTATTTGCCCCGAAAGGCACACCAATGCGCCTCGAACTGGCTGCGCCATTGCACGCCAATCCGCGCGGCGCAGAATAAAATTGGCCGACAGGCAGACAAGACACTTTAATTCTATCTGTCTGCCACCATATAACGCCTATCGTTTTCTTTTCAGACGGCCACAAGGCCGTCTGAATCCATCTTATTCAGGAGAAACCATATGAGCGACAACGTCCTGCTCCACTTGGGCGAAGAACCCCGTTTCGACCAAATCAAAACCGAAGACATCAAACCCGCCCTGCAAACCGCCATTGCCGAAGCACGCGAACAAATCGCCGCCATCAAAGCGCAAACGCACACCGACTGGGCCAACACCGTCGAAAAACTGACTGACATTACCGAACGCGTCGGCCGCATTTGGAGCGTGGTTTCCCATCTCAATTCCGTGGTCGATACGCCCGAGCTGCGTGCCGTATACAACGAATTGATGCCTGAAATCACCATTTTCTTTACCGAAATCGGTCAAGACATCGAGTTGTACAACCGCTTCAAAATCATCAAAAATTCTGCCGAATTCGACACCCTCTCCCCTGCGCAGCAAACCAAGCTCAACCACGACTTGCGCGATTTCGTCCTCAGCGGTGCCGAATTACCGCCCGAACAGCAGGCAGAACTGGCGCAACTGCAAACCGAAGGCGCGCAACTGGGTGCCAAATTCGCACAAAACGTCCAAGACGCGACCGACGCTTTCGGCATTTACTTTGACGATGCCGCGCCGCTTGCCGGCATTCCTGAAGACTCCATCGCCATGTTTGCCGCCGCCGCGCAAAGCGAAGGCAAAACAGGCTACAAAATCGGCCTGCAGATTCCGCACTACCTCGCCGTTATCCAATACGCCGACAACCGCGAATTGCGCGAACAAATCTACCGCGCCTACGTTACCCGTGCCAGCGAATTGTCTGACGAAGGCAAATTCGACAACACGGCCAACGTCGAACAAACGCTTGCAAACGCGCTGAAAACCGCCAAACTGCTCGGCTTCAAAACCTACGCCGAGCTGTCACTGGCAACCAAAATGGCGGATACGCCCGAACAGGTTCTAAACTTCCTGCACGACCTTGCCCGCCGCGCAAAACCATTTGCCGAAAAAGACTTTGCCGAAATCAAAGCCTTTGCACGCGAGAGCCTGAATATCGAAGATCCGCAATCTTGGGATTTGAGCTACGCCGCCGAAAAACTGCGCCAAGCCAAATACGCCTTCAGCGAAACCGAAGTGAAAAAATACTTCCCTATCAGCAAAGTATTGGCAGGCCTGTTTGCCCAAATCAAAAAACTCTACGGCATCGAGCTGGCTGAAAAAACCGTCCCCGTTTGGCACAAAGACGTGCGCTATTTCGAGCTGAAACAAGACGGCCAAACCATCGGCGGCATTTACATGGACTTGTACGCACGCGAAGGCAAACGCGGCGGCGCATGGATGGACGGCTACAAAAGCCGCCGCCGTTTCGCCGACGGTACGCTGCAACTGCCGACTGCCTACCTCGTCTGCAACTTTACCCCGCCGGTCGGCGACAAAGAGGCGCGTTTGAGCCACGACGAAATCATCACCCTCTTCCACGAAACCGGCCACGGCCTGCACCACTTGTTGACCCAAGTTGACGAAGTGGGCGTATCCGGCATCAACGGCGTCGAATGGGACGCGGTCGAGCTGCCTAGCCAATTCATGGAAAACTTCGTTTGGGAATACGACGTATTGGCGCAAATGTCCTCGCACGAAGAAACCGGCGCGGTATTGCCGAAAGAGCTGTTCAACAAAATGCACGCGGCCAAAAACTTCCAACGCGGTATGTTCCTCGTCCGTCAAATGGAATTTGCCCTCTTCGACATGGAAATCTATCATCAGGAAGATGAAGGCCGTCTGAAAGAATGGCCGCAAATCTTGGACAAAGTGCGTCAAGAAGTCGCCGTGACCCAACCGCCGGCATACAACCGCTTTGCCTTGAGCTTCAGCCACATCTTCGCCGGCGGCTACTCCGCAGGCTATTACAGCTACGCATGGGCGGAAGTTTTGAGTGCAGACGCTTACGCAGCGTTTGAAGAAAGCGACGATGTGGCCGAAACCGGCCGCCGCTTCTGGAAAGAAATACTGGCCGTCGGCGGTTCGCGCAGTGCAGCCGAATCCTTCAAAGCCTTCCGCGGCCGCGAACCAAGCCTGGATGCCCTGCTCCGCCACAGCGGTTTCGACAACGCAGCTTGATTTGAAAATCCGCCGTTTTAATTGCTGATTCAACACCAAAGGCCGTCTGAAATGTTTCAGACGGCCTTTTTATAATCCATTCAATATGTTCAGCAAAACAAATAATAAAAATATTCAGCCGATAAAACCACTCAGCGCAGAACGCCGCAACGATTGCCAAGCTCAATATTTTCCCAATGCGGACAAGCCGCCCATAAAAACAGGGCATGTTCCCATGCCCTATCATTTGAATTTCAGACGGCCTTTCGGTTGTCAAAACTTATTAGGAACAATAAGTACACCCTGTCCCTAACAAGATTTTCGAGAAAACAGAAGTCCAGATTTCAAACTTCTATCTCCCCCTACCCATCGCTAAAATTAGTTTTTGCCCTTTTTATCACCGGCATCCAAGCGCATATTGATAAATTCCATCATCAAATCTTTTTTCGTCCAGAAAAAGGTTTTCATTTTTTCCAAAGAATAGATTTTCCGAATCATCGCCGGCAATCCTGCATGAACGATGGCGGCGACTTCACCATTGGTTGTTTCATTATC
This sequence comes from Neisseria perflava, assembly GCF_019334725.1. NCBI lineage: Bacteria > Pseudomonadati > Pseudomonadota > Betaproteobacteria > Neisseriales > Neisseriaceae > Neisseria > Neisseria perflava. Next base: position 2,269,173 of record NZ_CP079818.1, read on the forward strand.
CATGGCGGCTTTGAGGCTTAGATTGTGCGTATTCAGGTAGTTGCTAAGCTCTTTCCTGACGCTGTTGCTGATTTCAAATTGTTTCATGTTTTCCGTCCATAATGTTTTTATAATTAAATAGCATAGGATTTTAACAAGTTTTTTGCATTGTGCATATATCAACTTGCATATTGTTGCGAAATTTACAATTTGGTTTTTGGGTAAAATCGCGCCTGCAACACATTGTTGTGGCGAACTAAATCAGATTGTTTTGACTATTTTATTTTGGCTCGGGCCGTATTGCGGATAAAATAATGGTTTTAGGTTTTGGGGCCGTCTGAAATGTATTTGTGGTTTAAGCTGTTACACATATTTTTTGTGATTTCTTGGTTTGCCGGACTGTTTTATCTGCCGCGGATTTATGTGAATCTGGCGCAATTAGAGCCTGGTAGCGTGGAATATGTACGGCTGACGGATATGTCGCGCAGGCTGTACCGCTTTATGTCGCCTTTGGGCTGGGGAACGCTGATATTTGGCGCGGCCATCGGGTTTGTAAATAATTGGTGGGGCAACGGCTGGCTGGCGGTTAAATTATTGTGCGGCCTGCTGCTCTTGGCTTACCAGCTTTATTGCGGTCTGCTGCTGCGCCGTTTTCAAAACGGTAGCAATGTGTATTCGCACCGCTGGTATCGGGTATTCAACGAACTCCCCGTATTGATGATGGTGGCCGCGCTTTATATGGTGGTTTTCAAGCCGTTTTAATCTTCAGACGGCCTGTTTGGTAAATAAGGAAAGAATTCATGACGGTCGAAATCGAACGCCGCTTTTTGCTGGCGGATGACAGTTGGCGCGAAGCGGCAAGCGAGCCGCTGGTGTTGCAACAGGGCTATTTGAGCGTGGAAAAAGAGCGCACCATCCGCGTGCGGATTATCGGTTCGCAAGCATGGCTGACCCTGAAAGGCTATATTTCCGACATGACGCGCAGCGAGTTTGAATACGAAATCCCGTTGGCTCACGCGCAAGCAATGATGGCGGACATGTGCCCGTTTAAAATGGAAAAATACCGCTATCGGGTCGAATTTGAAGGCTTTGTATATGAAATCGATGAATATTTCGGCGACAATGCACCATTGATTGTGGCGGAAATTGAATTGCCGTCTGAAGATACCGAGTTCCCCAAACCGTCTTGGCTGGGTCAGGAAATCACGTCAGACGGGAAATTCACCAATGCGTATCTGAGCAAACATCCGTATTCGTCTTGGACGGAATAAGGGCGACAACCTCTCTGCACATACAAAAAAGGCATGTATCGAACATGCCTTTTTTCTTTTCAGACGGCCTGATTTGCCTTACCGATATTTGAATCAAGTTGCTTTCGACATACCGTTTCAAATATCGGGCTAGCCCGTGTGCTTTATCCGTGTAACCTTACGCCGGACGACAGGTCACCATATAGTTAACCTCGGTCGAGTCGCACAAGGAATAACGGCCGCTCAACAAATTATAGGTCATGCCCTTGCTGCCGACGGTATCCAATCCGGCTTGGCGGCACATGCGCGCGAGTTCTGCCGGCGTGATGAATTTTTTCCAGTCGTGCGTGCCTTTGGGGACGAATTTCAACAGATATTCTGCGCCGACAATCAGATGCAGATAAGATTTGGGATTGCGGTTGATGGTGGAGAAAAACACCATGCCGTCGGGTTTGACCAGTTTCGCGCAGGCTTGAACGATGGCAGACGGATCGGGAACGTGTTCCATCATTTCCATACACGTTACCACGTCAAAGCTGTGCGGCTCTTCGGCAGCGAGGTCTTCGACGCGGATGCAGCGGTAATCAATATTGGCAACGTGTTGGCTGGCCGCATGGGCAGCGGCGGTTTGCAGGGATTTTTCCGCCATATCGATGCCGGTAACGTGTTCTGCGCCGCGTTTGGCCATGCTCTCCGACAAAATACCGCCGCCACAGCCTACATCCAGCACGCGTTTGCCTGCCAATCCGGCATAGCCGTCGATATAGTCGAGGCGTAAGGGGTTGATGTCATGCAGGGGCTTGAATTCGCCGTTTTTATCCCACCATTTGTCGGCGATTTGGCTGAACTTGGCGATTTCGCCGGCATCTACGTTGTCGTGTTGATTGCTCATGGTTTGCTCCTGCATAAAATCATTCGCCTGATTTTAGCCGATTGTGCTTCAAAATAAAATGTTTCAGACGGCCTTTGCCTGTTTATCGGCCCTATTTCAACTTTCATCCGCCTGCCCATAAAAAACGCACCTTGTAACAAGGTGCGTTTCAATCTGCATGATTTAGAATTTAGCGCCGGATTCGTTGGCCATGTAGTCAACTGCGGCTTTCACTTCGTCGTCGCTTAAGCTGCCGTTGCCGCCTTTGGCAGGCATGGAATTGAAGCCTTCGAGGGCGTGTTTGTGCAAGGTGTCTTTGCCTTGTTTAATGCGAGGCGCCCAGTCTTCTTTTTTGCCTACAGCCGGAGCGCCGGGAATCAAGCCGCCGTGGCACGCTTTACAGTTCGCTTCAAAAACAGCTTTGCCGTCCACTTTGGCGGATTCGGCAGGCTTGGCTTCAGCGGCAGGTGCTTCGGCTTTCTCTTCGGGCTTGGCGGCTTCTTCAGGCTTGGCAGCTTCCTCTGCTTTGCTGGCAGCGGCTTCAACCTTATCGGCAGCTTCTTGAGCGGCAGATGCAGTCGTATCGGCAGCAGAAGCGGCTTCGTTTTTCACTTCAGATGCAACGGCTTGAGCAGCCTCTTGTGTCTCCTGTTTAGCCTCTTGGGAACAAGCTGTCAAACCAGCCATCATCATTGCGGCAATCAGTAATTTGTTCATGTTCTGTCTTTCCTTAATTTTATTTAAATCACTGTTTTATATAAACAGCTCAAAAATTCTAACACAGAAACTAATACTTTCGACCTACACTATAATAAATATTGGTATAAATCAGATTTTGTCGCAAAAACTGAAAAACATATTGACACCACCTCTCTACTCGGATAGAAATTCACCCCATTTGTCATGAAGCGCGATAACTTTCATTTTATTGTTCAAACAGTTACTCATTTTATTTTCAAAGTTTCTTTTAGAATTCAACTTTTTACAAGCTTTCCAGATAATACCATAAGCATTAAACCGCCTCTTATCCTAAAAAGGCCGTCTGAACCCCAATCAGGTTTCAGACGGCCTGTTTGAATCATGTTAATAAACATTTGCCGCTTGGCCATGCAAAAGACACCGGCGGGCTTACTTGTTTATAGAGTTTTTCATATTCCGACTACGATTTAATCCAATGCCATTAGCCTTTTGCCAAGGTTTCAGCTTCAGTCCACAATCCCCGCTTCTGCTCCGCCGTCAATTTCTTAATCCCGATTTCCCGTTTCAGCGCCTCACTTTTAGTCAGGCCGTCTGAAACGATGTGCATCTCGACAGGCTTGTTCAAACGCGTGTATTTTGCGCCTTTTCCTGACAAGTGCGCCGCAAACCGCTCTTGCGGACGGTTGCTGATGCCGCAATAAAACGCGCCGTTTTCGCACAAAATCAGATAAACACACCAATTTTCCGCGTTCATAAATCCCCTTCCTTGGCAAAACTCTCGGTAAAAATGCGCACGGTGGCTTCGGTTTTGGCAGACTGCACACGATAAGGTGTGACCAAATAAAGGCTGACCGGCGGCAATGTCCATTCGGGTAAAACGCTTTTCAGACGGCCTTGGGCAATTTTCTCCCGAACTTCGCCGCCCACTTGCAACGACAACCCGAAACCGCTTTCGGTCAGGCTGCACACGGCGGCAAGATGCGTACAGGCAATGCTGTCGGCAATATCGAGAAAATAGTTTTCTTCACCATTTTGCAAGGTCGTGCGGACAGGTAAAAAATGCAGCCAGCGGTACGCATGAAGCTGCGCGGGATGGGTAATGGGCGGATGCCGGTCGAGATAATCAGGAGCGGCGCAAATGATGTACGGCCAAGTTACGAGATGGCGCGCAACCAAGTTGGGATCATCCAAAGCCCGGTCGCCGCCGCGTATGGCGATGTCGGTCTGATTGTGTTGCAGGTCGTCCAAAGTATCGCTGAAATTAAGGACGGGACGGATTTTTGGGAACTCGGTTTGCAATCGCGAAAAGGCCGTCTGAAAAGCGCGGGATTCAATAACTGTAGAAGTCAGGGAAATCCGCAATTCACCGACGGGTTCGGTTTTCAGATTGTCGATAACGGTGCGCGTATCGGACAAGGTAGCGGCGAGGCGGCGGCAGTATTCGCCCAAGGCACGGCCGGCATCGGTCGGCGCAAGACTGCGCGTGCTGCGGTTTAACAGCTTGATGCCGTGCAGGGTTTCGAGGCGGTTGATGTGCTGGCTGACCGCCGACGGCGTCATGCCCAGCGCGACAGCGGCGGCGTTCATGCTGCCGTGTTCGAGGACGGCGGCGAAAACGAGCAGGGGTTTGATGTCTTGCATTTCGACTGATTATGTAGTTCAACTTCACAATCATAACAGCAAAACAGGGATTATCAAGCGTTTCAGACGGCCTTACAATGCACTCATCTAATCAATCACATCCCCACAAGGAGTCAAATATGAAAATCGCAGTCATCGGTGCAACAGGTTATGTCGGCAACGCAGTCGTGCAAGAACTGGCAGGCCGCGGTCATGAAGTAACCGCTTTCGCCCGCAATGCAGACAAAGTGTTCCAAGCGCAAAATGTTGCCGCTGTCTCCGCAGATGTTAACGCGGCGGACTTCGCCGACAAGCTGGCAGGCTTTGACGCCGTGGTCAGCGCGTTCAATCCCGGCTGGACCAATCCCAACATCGGCGCGGATTTTACACGCGGCGCAAACAACATCGTCGAAGCGGCAAAAGCGGCGCAAGTGCCGTATCTCTTGATTGTCGGCGGCGCAGGCAGCCTGTATGTGGCACCCGGTTTGCAAGTTATCGATACGCCCGACTTCCCGAAAGAAATTTTCGACGGCGCCAATGCCGCACGCCATCTCTTGGCAGAACTCCTGCCGCGCCGCGATGTGAACTGGTCTTTCGTTTCCCCTCCGGCACGACTGGGCGCGGACGGCGGTTTCAGCGAAGACAAAACCGGCAAATACCGCTTGGGCAAAGACGATTTGCTGATGGACGGTGAAATTCCGGCAGGCATCAGCGTGGCCGATTTGGCAGTCGCCATCGCCGACGATGCGGAAAACAAAGCGCATTTGTTTGAACGCTTTACTGTCGCCGCCGTTTAATCATCTTAATTTAAAGGCCGTCTGAAACCCAAAGTTTCAGACGGCCTTTTCATATTCGGATTGATAGAAATAAATATTTAATTACAATTTTGCTATAGCAAACATAACTAACTTCCGATATTTCAAGGCTTCCAACCTCGTCAGTCCCACCTGCGCGGAAATGACGGCAATAGGTATTGCGTATCGAAAATAAAGTAATTGGGCTATATAAAACAAAAACCACCGTTTCCACCCACCTCAAACGGCAGGCGGTTTTAATTCAATTTGATTTTTCGAGCCACCACCAATTTCGTTATCTATAAAATCATTGAATTGTTGACGGAACTCCATTGGTCGTGCGATATAAGGAATCGGAGCATGACTGCCGCCCGTCCCTCTGACCACTACGGAGCCATAATTGAAAATCCTGCCCCAAAAACCTTGATTTACCGAAATACTTTCGATACGGTTGATATTTATCTCAATTGTTTGCCGGCGGATAAAGCCAAACTTAGCGATAACCCTTTTGTTAGTTAAAGCAAGCTCGGTTGTCATTACATTCAATACCGCGAACACTATAAATACGATACCGATTACCCACATCAACAGCAGGATACCGAAAAAAATCCTCCAGAATTGGGAAAACCACGATACTTGCGCTTTATAAACAATACGTTCACCTCGCCCTAAAGAGCTTTCAATATAACTTGTCATTTAACATTCTCCACATTAGGTATTTTCCAAAAATACGGATTATAATCCGTGGATAAATAGGCGTCAAAATTGGATATTTTGAGATTTGTGAAGACAAATCTCATGAGTAAAATCAGTGTTTTGATAGGTATAAAAATCCGAGAAATCCGCAAACAGTCCAATATCAACCAAGAAAGCTTAGCCTTACTTGCCGATATAGACAGAAGCTATATGGGTAGAATAGAAAGGGGGGAGGTCAACATAACGGTTGATAAACTATATCAACTGTCTTCTGCTTTAAACTGTTCCGTACACGACTTACTACCGGATGATTTGGAAATTAAAAATACCTGAACCGTTTAAGTAGTCCGCCCACATTGCCAATCTGCTAAAAAGGTCGTCTGAAACCCCAAAACCCAAAGTTTCAGACGGCCTTTTGCTATAATACGCACATTAAATTTACCTATACGCGAGTTCTCATGTCCGTAACCCAACCCACCATCGCCGCCATCGCCACCGCACCCGGACGCGGTGGAGTCGGCGTTATCCGCCTTTCCGGCAAAAACCTGTTGCCTTTGGCGCAAACCCTCAGCGGCGGCAAAACGCCCAAGCCGCGCACCGCGCTTTACACCGACTTTTTCGGCGGCGACGGACAGCCGATAGACAACGGCATCCTGCTCTACTTCGCCGCGCCAGCCAGCTTTACCGGCGAAGACGTGATTGAGTTGCAGGGACACGGTGGCCCCGTCGTGATGGACATGTTGCTCTCGCGCTGCCTCGAACTGGGTGCGCACATGGCGGAGCCGGGCGAATTTACCAAACGTGCCTTCCTCAACAACAAACTCGACCTTGCCCAAGCCGAAAGCGTCGCCGACCTCATCGATGCCTCCAGCAAGTCCGCTGCACGCATGGCGTTGCGTTCGCTCAAAGGCGCGTTTTCCCAACACATACACGAGCTGGTGGACGACCTTATTACCCTGCGGATGCTGGTTGAAGCCACGCTGGACTTCCCCGAAGAAGACATCGACTTTCTCGAAGCCGCCGATGCGCGCGGCAAGCTCCAAGCCCTGCAAGGTCGTCTGAAAACCGTGCTCGCCAGCGCGGAACAAGGCGCGATTTTGCGCGAAGGCATGAACGTTGTCCTCGTCGGCGCACCCAACGTCGGCAAATCCAGCCTGCTCAACGCCTTGGCTGGCGACGACATCGCCATCGTAACCGACATCGCCGGCACCACCCGCGACACCGTGCGCGAACAAATTACCCTCGACGGCGTGCCCGTCCACATCATCGACACCGCCGGCCTGCGCGAAACCGACGACGTGGTCGAACAAATCGGCATCGAGCGCAGCCGCAAAGCCGTCTCCGAAGCCGATGTCGCCCTGATCCTGATTGACCCGCGCGAAGGTGTGAACGCCAAAACCCAAGCCATTTTGAACAGCCTGCCCGAAGGTTTGAAAAAAATCGAAATCCACAACAAAGCCGACCTGACCGGCGAACCTGTCGCCGTCCGTTCAGACGGCCTTGCGCAAACCGGCGCGGAAAGCGTTATCAGCCTGTCTGCCAAAACCGGCGCTGGTCTCGATTTGCTCAAACACGCCCTATTGCAGGAAGTTGGTTGGCAGGGAGAAAGCGAAAGCCTGTTCCTCGCCCGCAGCCGCCACCTCAACGCCTTGCACGAAGCCGAAGCCGAGCTGGAAAACGCCGCCCTCTGCAACAACGACCAAATCGAGCTTTTCGCCGAACACCTGCGCCTCGCCCAAAACGCGTGCAGCGAAATCACCGGAGAATTTACCGCCGACGATTTGCTGGGCGTGATTTTCTCGCGCTTCTGTATCGGCAAATAAAACGGTTTGCCATCAAATACAAAGGCCGTCTGAATGTTCAGACGGCCTTTTTTATCACCAAAACAAGCTTAATTTCACTTGCGTTTATTTATTGGCAGCTTCTGCCATATTTTTTGCGATTTTGGTTGCGCCAACTGTCAAACCGGACATACCGATCAAAGAAGCCGCAGCCAATTTGATTAATGTTTTCATTTTAACTCTTTTCTGTGTATTTAAGGGTGTGTTGTGTATTTTTTATTTATCGGCATCAGCCATATTGTGGGCGATATTGGTTGCACCGACGGTCAGGCCGGACATACCGATTAAAGAGGCAGCTGCCAGTTTGATTAAAGTTTTCATTGTTTGTCTCACTTTCTTGTCTGTCGGCCGAAAAACGGCCTAAGTTGCGTTTTCTGAAGTATTGTAATTAATTCGTTTATGATTGAATTATTTGTGTACTACCGTTTCGATATTGTAGGCGACGCCGAGGGCGGAGGCCGGTATACCGACATGCCGATTAAAGAAGCGGTGGCAAGCGTTATTAAATATCCCATTTTAAGTAGTCCTTTTTCATAGATACAAAATGTTATTTAACAACATACACATTTTTTCGCCGGCATCCGCGCTGCCGACAGGACGAATCATACCGTGTTAATCGTTAATTAATACAATTTTTTCGTAAAGATAAAATACTAAAAACATACATAACAAAGCTTTTAGTTAATTTATATTTTGTTTTGAAAATGACACCGATGTCTTTCTCAATGACACCGATGTCTTAATTACATACGCACTACAAACGTATCTTTCTGCGCCCATAAAATCCCTCCTTTTTTGTTGCAAAATTGCACTCTAAATTAAATATATTTTTAAATTCAAAATGTTATAAATCTATCTTTTTCACAGTCCAAATCTTCACTTAGTCAAAACCAATACCTTTGATAGCTTCCTTTAAAGAAAACACACGCTTCTAGCGCATATCCGACCATAAAATGCGCTGCAAATATATGATATAGTGAAACATTCTGCGTATTGACTATTTCCAGCATGAACAACACCCTAATTCTGACCGGCGCGGCCGCATTTTTTATCGGCGCGCTGTTTGCTTGGCTGATAACACGCTACCAAGCCCAAAGCCGACACTTTATTGTTTTGCAAGAATTGGCCGAAAGCCGCCGCCTGCATGAGTTTGCCGAACAGGTGCAGGCTCAAACTGCGGCGGACTTGGCGCAAAGCCGCCATACCGTGCAGGAATTGCAAGACGAATTGCAGGAGACGGGCAACCGCTTTGCCGCAGCCGAAAAACAGATTGCCTATCTGCAAGATTGCGAGGCCGAAGCCGAAGCTTTAAAACACGAATGTGCAAAATGGCAGCAAAGCGCGCAAAACCTGCAAATCAACAACGAACGCCTAAACACTCAGCTGATTCAAGAACAGGCATTGAGTGCGGATAAAAATACGCTTTTGCAACAACAAGAAACGGAAAAAGGCCGTCTGAAACAAGACTACGACACGCTGTTGGAGCAAAACCATGCGCTGCAAGTCCAAAACGAACGCCTCTCCACACAACTGGCGCAAGAAAAAGCCAATATCGACGACAAAAACAGCCTTTTACAGCAACAGGAAGCTGAAAAAGGCCGTCTGAAACAAGAATACGCCGCCCTTTTGGAGCAAAACCACGCGCTTCAAGTCCAAAACGAGCGCCTCAACACCCAATCGGAAAAAGACCGTCAGGCTGCCGAAGAAAAGCTGACCCTGCTGGCAGATGCGCGTAAAAACCTGAGCGACCAGTTCCAAAACCTCGCCAACACTATTTTGGAAGAGAAAAGCCGCCGCTTTACCGAGCAAAACCACGACCATCTCCAACAACTGCTCAATCCGCTCAACGAACGCATACACGGCTTCAGCGAGCTGGTTCAGCAGACTTATGAAAAAGAAGCCAAAGAACGCCTGACCATCGAAAACGAGCTCAAACGCCTGCAAACCCTCAACACTCAGCTCCACCACGATGCTAAAGCGCTGACCACCGCGCTGACCGGCACGCAAAACAAAACCCAAGGCAACTGGGGCGAGATGATTTTGGAAAGCGTATTGGAAAATTCAGGCCTGCAAAAAGGGCGCGAATACATCGTTCAAGCTTCCAGCGTCCGCCACGAAGCAGACGGCACCCAACGCCGCCTCCAGCCCGACGTCCTCATCAATCTGCCCGACAACAAACAAATCGTCATCGACTCCAAAGTATCGCTGACCGCCTACGTCCGCTATACGCAAAGCACCGGCGCAGAAGCAGAACGCGAGCTTGCCAACCACGTCGCCAGTATCCGCGCCCACATCAAAAACTTGGCAGCGAAGGATTACACCGACCTTGAGGGCGTCAAAACGCTGGACTTCGTCTTTATGTTCGTCCCTGTCGAACCGGCCTATCTCCTCGCCCTGCAACACGATCCAAACCTCTTCCAAGAGTGTTTCGACAAACGCATCATGCTGACCGGCCCCAGCACCCTGCTCGCCACCCTGCGCACCGTTGCCAACATCTGGCGCAACGAGCAACAAAACCAAAACGCGCTGGCGATTGCCGAGGCAGGCAGCAAACTCTATGACAAATTTGTCGGCTTTGTCGAAAGCATGGACGGCATCAATAAAGCGCTCGGTCAGGCTCAATCACAGTTTCAGACGGCCTATGGCCGCTTGGTTTCCGGCAGGGGCAACCTTATCAGCAGCACCGAAAAACTACGCAAATTGGGCATCAAGGCCGGTAAACAGCTGCAACGCGATTTATTAGAAAAAGCCATGTCAGAAAACGAAGATCATGCAGCCTTACCGACCGCGCAAGACCAAGAAAATGACTGATAAAACTTAAGACATTGCAAATAAAGGGAATTTAACCAATGAGCAACATCACCATCGTCCTTGCCGCCGATACCGGCTATGCCGAGCAAGTTCATACCCTGATGAAATCCATCTGTACTCACAACACAAATGTCAATTTCTACCTCATGCACAATACCTTCAGGCGGGAATGGATCGACTATACCAACCAAAAGCTCGCAGCCAGCGGCAGCCGTCTGAATGATGTCAAAATCGAGATGGACTTCAGCCAATATCGCCGCCTACCCCATATTTCGGATGCCGCATTTTTCCGTCTGATGATGCAACATCTGCCTGTCGATCGCGCCCTGTATCTCGACAGCGATATGGTGGTTACCCAATCCCTGCATGATTTGTTCAACCTCGATATGCGCGGTTATCCCGTTGCAGCGGTACAAGACTCCTTTCTTGCCCGTACCGAATGGAATCACCCGACCGGCCTGCACACTACGCCCTATTTCAATTCCGGTATGTTGTTGGTCGACCTGGCGCAATGGCGGGAACACAATATCGCAGCGCAACTGCTGCAAACTGCTACCACCATTGACAAATCCGTTCCCTACGGCGACCAATGCTTTCTAAACACCGTATTTCAAAAAAACTGGCTGCAACTAGAAGAATCTTGGAACTTCCAAACCGGCGCAGTCGAATACTTCCAAAAACGAAACCTCGGCGAAGTATTCCCCAAACCCGACACTGTCCCGCCCGTTATCCACTACACCACACGCGCCAAACCTTGGTTGTGCGATTACGGCAAGATTCCTTTTGAAGAAATCTATTGGCAATACTATTGCGCCGACTGGCCGGAAGCGTAGTCCCAGAAAGGGAATACCCTTCCCTTGCCTCAATTGACCTTAAAACAACCCATCATCAAAAACAAAAGGCCGTCTGAAATCGTTTCAGACGGCCTTTAAGCCATAAAAAAACAGGCAGAACATTCTGCCTGTTTTTTTGTTCAAAACTAACCATAGAGTGAGCATACCACCTTCAATCAGCGTTATCGTTATCCGATTAGATACCGCGCAACAATTCATTCACGCTGGTTTTCGCACGGGTTTGCACGTCCACGCGTTTGACGATAACTGCGCAGTAGAGGCTGTGGCTGCCGTCTTTGGAAGGCATGCTGCCGGATACGACAACCGAACCAGCCGGTACGCGGCCTTGATAGATTTCGCCGGTAGTACGGTCAAAGATTTTTGTGGATTGACCGATGAATACGCCCATAGAAATCACGCTGCCTTCTTCGACAATCACGCCCTCAACGATTTCAGAACGCGCACCAATAAAGCAGTTGTCTTCAATAATGGTAGGGCTGGCTTGCAGAGGCTCGAGGACTCCGCCGATACCGACACCGCCGCTCAAGTGCACGTTTTTACCGATTTGCGCGCAAGAACCGACAGTCGCCCAAGTATCGACCATCGCACCTTCGTCAACGTATGCGCCGATATTGACATAAGAAGGCATCAACACGACATTTTTCGCCACAAAGCTGCCACGGCGGGCAACCGCACCCGGAACTGCGCGGAAGCCTGCGCTGCGGAATTCGTCTTCAGACCAATCGGCAAATTTAGTCGGCACTTTGTCGAAGTATTTGTTCACACCGTCGTTGAGGATTTCATTGTCCTGAATGCGGAAAGACAGCAATACGGCTTTTTTCGCCCATTCGTTGACTTTCCATTCGCCCACACCCAAACGCTCGGCAACGCGCAGTTTGCCGGAGTCGAGTTGGCGGATGGTTTCCAAAACCGCTTCACGCACTTCGGGGGTAACGGTATGCGGATTGATTTCGGCACGGTTTTCAAAAGCCGTTTCAATGATGTTTTGCAAAGACATGTTGATTCCTTCAAGAGATCAGGGCCGTCTGAAACCTATTCAGGCCGCCCTATTACAAATATTTAACTCGTTATTTTGCCATGTAAAAGCGATTTCGTCAGCTATTAACATGATTAGCGCCGAGCGTTACACGGCCGGATTTTGGTTAAGCCAAGATTTTCAGACGGCCTGTTCAAGAGAGTTGAATCGTATTTATTTTCCAACCGGTTTCCCAATCACAATATGCAGACTGTCGATTCTGCCGACACACCGTGCCGATAAATCAATCTTCGCCGCCAATCTTTTGCAGAAGATTTTCAGCCACCACGCCGCATTCGATATTCCGCTTTAACGGTTTCGCGTTCAAATCTTTCAAGGCCGTCTGAAAGTCGGCGAAATCCATCAACTGCGAACCGAAACGGCGCATATGTTCCGTATCCTGCTGACAGTCTATCAGCGCAACGCCCAAATCCTCCAAAAACGGTACGGCGCAGGCAAACGCAATCTTTGACGCATCGGGACGCAAAGCAAACATCGATTCGCCATAAAACACGCAGCCGATTTGCACGCCGTAAAACCCGCCTGCCAACTGCATTTCGCCTTGCTCATCGGCAGCCAGCATTCAAACGAATGCGCATGCCCCTGATGGTGTAGCTTCAAATAGGCCGTCTGAAACGCAGGTTCTATCCACGTTCCGTCCTGTTCTGGACGCGGCACATTGGCGCAATGGGCAATTACTTTTTCAAAACAGCGGTTGACCGTTACCCGATACGGCTTGTGGCGCAAAGTTTTGGCGAGCGAACGGCCTATATGCAGGCTTTCCGGCACAATCACGGCTCGCGGCGCAACCGCATACCAGAAAAACCAACCATCGCGGCTAAACCACGGAAAAATCCCCTGCCCATACGCCGACAACAGCCGCCCCGTATCCAAATCGCGCTGACGCCGACCAAGCCGTCGCATTCTGCCAAAGCGTAAGACGGTCGGGGAAACGATAATCCCGTGGCGCAAGAAAAGGAATCTTCATCGTAAAGCCCATAAAGTTTCAGACGGCCTCAGGCTGAAAATGCCAAGGCCGTCTGAAAAATCAACATACAAACTGCTTAACGTTTGGTTTTGGTTTGGCATTCGCGCATACGCCATACATATACAGCGCGTGATCGACGATGCGTTAGCCGTTTTCTTCGGCGATTTTGTCCTGCAGCGCTTCGATTTCCGGATTGTGGAATTCGGTTACTTCGCCGCATTTCACGCAGACGATGTGGTCGTGGTGATCGCCTTTGTCCAATTCGTAAACCGCTTTGCCGGTTTCAAAATGGTGGCGTTGCAAAATGCCGGCCTGTTCAAACTGGGTCAGCACACGGTAAATCGTCGCCACGCCGATTTCACACCCTCTTCCAACAGGATACGGTACACATCTTCCGCACTCAAATGCTCCTCGGCATGAGTCTCGAACAAGTCCAAAATTTTCAAACGTGGACCCGTAACTTTCAAACCGCTGTCTTTCAATTGCGCAATGTTGCTGAATTTTTCCATAATATTCAATATCCCTGTAAGGTAATAACCGTTATAATACGCACTTTCCGCCCGTTTGCCCACTATTGGGCCGTTAAAGGGCGGCAATCTGCCGCCGGTCTTGCAATTGAAAATCGGCGAAAAGAAAAATTAAGAAGATGATTATCGTTTGCTTTTTGAAAATATTCAAGCGATGATAAACATCTTTCCCGAAATGACACAGAAAGGTAAGCCCGTGAATAAAGCCTTATGCCTTGCCATCGCCGCTATTTTAGGTCTGGGCATGAGCGCGTATCCAACTTTCCATCCTACAAACTCAAAATCATTCAAGGTAACGAGCTCAATCCCCGCGCCGTTGTTTCCCTGCGCCAAGGTATGACCCGCGACCAAGTCCAACTGCTGCTCGGTACGCCGCTCCTGCGCGACGCCTTCCATGCCGACCGCTGGGATTACACTTTCAACACCAGCCGCAACGGCATCATCAAAGAACAAAGCAACCTGACCCTGTACTTTGAAAACGACGTCCTCGCACGCGCCGAAGGCGATGCCATTCAAAAATCCATCGAAGCGGTTCAAGCCGGACAAAACGTCGTTCCGACCACCGAAACCAAGCCGCAATAAGGAAGCCTCATGAGCGCATTGAAAATCGCCATTGCCGGCGTCAACGGTCGCATGGGCCGCGTCTTGGTTGAAGCAGTCAACAACCATCCCGATGCCGTCCTCTCCGGCGCACTCGAACATTCCGGTTCGGAAGTATTGGGTTTGGATGCAGGCTTCGCCTCCGGCCTCAAAACCGGCGTTACTATTTCAGACGACGGGATGCCGTACTGGATCAAAGCGATGTCCTCATCGACTTTACCCGTCCCGAGCCAACCCTGAAACACCTGCAAAAATGCGTGGAAAAAGGCGTCAACATCATCATCGGCACGACCGGTTTTGACGACGCAGGCAAAGCCGCCATCCAAGCCGCAGGCGAAAAAACAGGCGTTGTCTTCGCAGCCAACTTCAGCGTCGGCGTCAACCTGACCTTCCACATCCTCGACACCGTCGCCCGCGTGTTAAACGAAGGCTACGACATCGAAATCATCGAAGGCCACCACCGCCACAAAGTCGATGCCCAAGCGGCACCGCGTTGCGCATGGGTGAAGTCATTGCAAACGCCCTCGGCCGCGACCTCAAAGAATGCGCCGTTTACTGCCGCGAAGGCCACACTGGCCCGCGCGATCCGTCCACCATCGGTTTTGCCACCATCCGCGCAGGCGACATCGTCGGCGACCACACCGCCCTCTTCGCCACTGACGGCGAGCGCGTGGAAATCACCCACAAAGCCAGCAGCCGCATGACCTTTGCCGCCGGTGCCGTACGCGCCGCAGTTTGGGCAAACGGCAAAAAGGCCTGTACGATATGCAAGACGTACTGGGTTTGAAAAACCAATAAACCTGCATCATCAGGTTTCATACCTTACAAGGCCGTCTGAAAGCACAACGTCGATTTTCAGACGGCCTTATTAACAAAAAAGCCCCACCATGTCCTATCAACAAATCACCATCAACGTCAACGATGCCGTCGCCGAACGCCTTGCCGACGCGC